>JABDGP010000027.1 GCA_013285945.1 Bacteroidota bacterium
AACATTTGGAAATCATTTTCTCCAACACAAAAGAAGAAATTCTCTTAATGGATACAGAGGGGCGATTGGTTCTCTTCAATAACTCACTGGAGCGTTTTATTTTAAAAGCCACAGGACATAAACCCCGGATTGGTATGTACGTTTGGGATATGACTGCTCCCTCAAGAAGAGAAGAGTCCAAAAGACTTTTCCAAGAAGCCGTAGCGGGACATGCCGTTACTTCTGAAGCAACACTTCCAACTCCTGATGGTGAAGTAATTCATTTATTAAAATATGAACCTGTTTTCGTCGAGGGGAAGGTGACCTACGTAACACTCATTTCAATTGATATAACCGAGCAAAAAAAACAAGAAGCAGCGCTAAAGCAATCGGAAAATAACCTCAAGGCTATATTCGACAATACTCTTGATTCTTTTGCTCTGCTCTCGCCAGATTCAAAAATCGTTGCCTTTAATACGGCATACTTCAATAATATCTTTAAAACTTACGGAAAGGAAATTAAAATTGGTGAAAGTCTGATGAATTTCATTCCGCCCGAAAGGCGACCCACGTTTATGAATTTTCTTGAAAAGGTAAAGGCTGGTGACCGCGTGGAGTATCATCAGGAAGTTTCCACATTCGGTGCATGGTTTAAAGTTTCGATTATCCCGGTGCATTCAAAGTCAGGCGAGTTTACAGGCTATTGTATTTCTGCTTCAGATGAAACAGCTATTCACAAGGCTCAGTTGGAATTACGGCACAAGGAAGAACGTTTCCGTGGATTAGTTGAACATAGCAAAGATATTTTCCTGATCATCATTGGACAGACGACCTCTTACGTGAGCTCTAATATTAATGAAGTGCTTGGTTATGATCCTCAGGAGTTTACTCAATATGAACTCGAAGACCTGGTGCACACTGATGATCTTCCTATCCGGTGGAATGAATTGGGAGCGCCTGGAAACCACCAAATGTTTGAATATCGGATAAGAAATAAGAATGGTAACTGGCAATGGATGGAAGGATTCTGTGTGAATCTGTCTGATGTTGAAAGCATTGGTGGGTTAGTATTTACTTCGCGCGATGTTACCGACAGAAAAATAGCCGAGGATAAATTGAGAAAGCAATTTGAAGAGCTCGAAAAAACCAACTATGAGCTAGACCATTTCGTGTATAGTGTCTCGCATGACCTGCGCGCGCCATTGTCTTCTATTCTTGGCCTGATCAATGTGGCTGAAATGGAAAAGAGTGAAGAGCTACCATTTCTCGGTATGATCAAGGGCCGGGTCAATCACCTCGATGGATTTATAAAGGATATACTTGACTATTCGCGCAATGCGAGAACAGAATTGGAAAGTGAAATAATAGACTTTTCACAACTGTTTGAAGAAACGAAAGACAACTTAAAATTGGTAAGCGGGTTTGAGCGACTGACTATTAAATTCAATCTGAACGATCAAATCCCTTTCTACTCAGATTCTACACGGCTCGGAATCATCTTAAACAATCTTGTCTCTAACGCTATCAAATTTCAAAACTATCTCAGGCCGGATCCAACCCTTTCGATAACTATAACAGCAAATGAGCACAGGGCCGAGATAATTGCAACTGACAATGGAATAGGTATCGGGCCGGAACACATGAGCAAAATATTTGATATGTTTTATCGGGCTACTGATAAATCAAAAGGCTCAGGGCTTGGTTTGTACATTGTAAAGGAAACAGTAGCAAAACTGCACGGCACAATAAAAGCGAAATCCAAACCGGGAGAGTTCACTACTTTTGAAATTGTGATCCCGAATTCTTGATCTGTGATAAAATACGATTCCGCGAGGATATTGGGGCAAGCTCTCATTCCTCCGTCAGCACAACTTGCCACTGCCGATTGAATGAATAGAAAGACTTAATTGATTGCAACCTCAGTGTCAAACAAAATCAAATGAAAATTTATGAAGAGAGTAATTTTAAATAGTGCCTTGATCCTGCTGGCGACGTTCTCATTAGTGTATTCTGTTCACCTAAAAATTCAAGCAAATAAATTAGCTGAAGTACAGGATACCGAAAAAGAACAAATGCAATCGGAAATTAATAGACTCAAGGAGGAGATAGAGGGTAATTCAGCCCTAATCTTAATCCTAAGAAAAGAGAACGAAGAAATGCGACATCAGAGCAATAGAAAAAAGTAATCACTTTCTACTATCCATGTGTAGTGAATATGGTGGTATGAGTGTGGTGCTTCCTTTTATAGGGTTACACTGGGCCTTGCAATTCACAAACCAAAAAGAGAATAGTATTAAAACTCAGGCATTGGTCATTGGGCATTCGCCTGTGATTTATTCACAAATCCCCAATCTTTAATCCTATTCGCCATTAACTATTCACTAATCACTAGTGTCTCGTGACTATTTAGCCTTTCTGTTTTCTGGTTTTCCGCCTGTGTACTTACATGTCGTTGGCATTTCATCAAATGCTTAACTTGCCTTTATGATCGACAATAAGCTGAGGCTGTATTGGAGTCTGCAGATCGGAGGTTGGGCGCTTTACGCCGTTATACAAAGTGTAGCCGTTTTAATCTCTGGCTCTGGCTCGTCTACAAACAGAATCGTTTTCGTTTTCTATGAGGCCTTTCTTTGCCTGTTGGTAACACATGCATACCGTTATCTCATTAATCGTTGGCGATGGCTCAACTTCGGCATGGTGATCGTCATCCTCCGTATTGTACCGAGTGTTTTATTGTTAGGCACAATTATGTATTTCCTTAGGATTCCCGTTTCTATTCTGCTTGATCTTTTTAATCCTTTGCAAGCATTCAATTTTCTCCACATCCTTGGCCAATCGGTGTACTATGCATTTATCTTTTTTTTATGGTCAGTATTCTACTTCACCTACAATTATTTGGAGCGCTACAACAAATCATTAAAGCTTGAGGCTACCGTGAAAGAAATAGAGCTGAACAATTTAAAAGCTCAGCTCAATCCGCATTTCATCTTCAACGCCATGAATAGCATTCGCGCACTTGTAGATGAAAACCCGATCAAATCAAAGCAGGCCATTACGCAGCTCTCCAACATTTTGCGAAACTCACTTGCTACCGATAAAAAAGGACTCACCAAATTCGAAGACGAATTGAAAATTGTAAAAGACTACCTGAGTCTGGAGAGTATCCGCTTTGAAGAACGCTTAAAGACCGAATATGAGATTGCAACCGGCTCAAGCGATTTTTGGGTGCCTCCGTTTATGATTCAGACACTCGTAGAAAATGGGATAAAACATGGCATTTCTCAACTCACTGAAGGTGGCATAATCACCGTAAAAACGATTATTATTGATGACGAATTAAAGATTCAAATCAGCAACAGCGGCCGCTACGTCAATGGCACAAAACGAGGGCTGGGACTTACAAATACCGTCCACCGACTGAAACTTTTGTATGGCGATGCCGCTTATCTACGGATTAGTAACGAAAAGAATAATTTTGTTTTGACTGAAGTTAAAATTCCCCATCTATACAATTTATAAATTGATCTAAAATGAAAGCATTAGTGATTGACGATGAGCGCCTGGCGCGAAAAGAGTTGATGAAATTATTGGAAGAGCATCCTTCCATTGAAGTAGCCGGTGAAGCCATGAATGCCGATGAGGCTGAGAAAATGATTGAAGAGCATAATCCGGATTTGCTTTTTCTCGATATTCAAATGCCGGGGCGCAACGGGTTCCAACTATTGGAGTCGCTCGATTCAGCCCCTTTTGTTGTTTTCACCACAGCCTACGATGAGTTTGCCTTAAAAGCATTTGAAGTAAATGCTCTTGATTATTTACTCAAACCCATCCAGCCCGAACGTCTTAGCGAGGCTGTTCACAAGATCTTGGAAAAAGAAAAAGCCAAAGCCGGCCGTAGCCATGATAAAAAATTGGGCCTCGATGACCAGGTTTTTGTAAAAGATGGCGAGCGCTGTTGGTTTGTGGGCTTGGCTAATGTTCGCATGTTTGAATCGGATGGCAACTATATCAAAGTCTATTTTGATACCAACCGGCCGATGATACATAAGTCGCTGAATGCCCTGGATGAAAAACTTGACGAACGCGCCTTCTTCCGCGCCAGCCGCAAGCACATCATCAATCTTAGTTGGGTAGAAGGTATCGAAACCTGGTTCAACGGTGGACTGATGGTGAAGCTTCGCGGTGGCGACAAAGTGGAAGTCAGCCGCAGGCAAGCAGCCAAGTTCAAAGACATGATGAGTCTTTGAACTCAATTACTCGCTCAACTGAAATTTAACCGGCAGTACCATTCGCACAGACAC
Source organism: Bacteroidota bacterium (assembly GCA_013285945.1). Taxonomy (GTDB): domain Bacteria; phylum Bacteroidota; class Bacteroidia; order Cytophagales; family Cyclobacteriaceae; genus ELB16-189. Next base: position 4,281 of record JABDGP010000027.1, read on the forward strand.
GGCCATACTATTTTGGCGTCCGGGTTTCCATTTATTCATTAAAGCAATTACCCGTATGGCTTCTTTGTCAAGTAACGCCCCTGCGCTTTTAACAATTTCAATATTCACTACGCGCCCATCGCTGTCAATCACGAAGCGTACAAACACGGTGCCCTCTGTTCCGGTCGATTGTGCGGTGCGAGGATAACGAATATTTTTTCCTAGAAATTTTATCATTGCTTTTGTTCCGCCTTCGTATTCGGGCATTACTTCGGCAAAGTCAAAGGGTTGTTTAGACACTACAACATCAGTTGTTGTGGGAATCAAATCAACACCGGTTCCTTTTGATAAAGACGGATCGCCTGTCCCATTTGTGCCTACAGTTGAAGTTGTTTGTGTTTCGACAGGAGGAGGTTCAACTATATCTGTTGTTACAACACGCGGAGGCAAGGCGGCATTTGTTTTTGGCGATCGCTTGGGCATTTCTTTCGGTGCCACCTTATCGGTGATGATCTTGGGATTGCCAAATAATTCTTTGGGAAACGGATCGCGGATGATCTTCTTCATTTCCGGTCTGATCATCATGGCCACAAACGCTGCGAGGAAAAGAAATGCAACAAAGAGAAGACTTGCTAAAGACCCTCGTACAACATTTCCATCATACGATTCGCGAATCAGATAGGCGCCGTAGTCTTTATTTCGGTTTTCGAATATAAGATCGTTCCAGCCCGTAGTTCCGGTTTCTGTTTTCATAGGAATTAAGTTTACGTTTAGAAAACTGTTTACTCCAATGAATTGCAATTCAACCTAATAATCCTGAGGGCAGAAGAAAGTCACAAAAAAAAATGTTTTTAAGTATGGCTTGCGCGCCGAAGGCTCTGATGCATTGCCGGTTTGGTATTTTTCAATTCTCTTTCCTTTTCCCAGCGTACCATAAAATAAGACGTAATGATCAAAAGCAAAACAGTGATTACTGCCACAATAAGTGAGTAGATAAATATATTCTTCGTTTTTTTTGCGCGCCTTGTCCTCTCATGCCTTCGCATTAATAATGAATAATCGCGATGACGCTGAAGTGTGTCGTCATCGATCAATTGTTTCCGTAGCTTTATTTCATTCCTTGCCATGGTACTTCACTTTTACGTTGAATTTCACCCGAAGTTGATCCAAAGCCCGATAGGTGCGCATCTTTGCACTGCTCTCACTTATATCTAGGATAAACGCTATTTCCTTAAAATCTTTCTCCTCGAAAAAACGGAGTTGCAATACTTCGAGCATTTCTCCGGGCAAGTCACGCATGTATTCAATCAATCGGGCAAGTATATCTTCAGAATATTCTTCCTCTTGTTTGTCGAACAGCTCGCGCAAATGCACTTCATCAAGGCTATACACCTTTCGCGATTTTGACTTCCTGTAATAGCGGTTGACCTCGTTACTTGCGATTTTATAAAACCAAGCAGATACGGGCACACCCCGAAATTCATACTTGTGAACATTGCCGAGCGCGATCAGGAAGGTTTGTGAGCAAAGATCGGCCGTCAGCTCTTCATCATCGGTCTGTGTATAAATGAAGTTGAAAATCCGATCAAAATACTTTTCGTAAAGGACGCCAAAGGCAGCCGGGTTTTTCTTTGCCCGATCAATTGCTTCATATTCCAGTCGTATTTCAGCGTCTGTCATTACTGGAAGTTAATTTATTTTTGTCTTCTGCCATAGCAAAACGCGAAGACAGAAAACTTAGATTTGTCAATTCAATCTATCATCATTTCATGAAAGGACTTGCTTTTAGTTCGTTACGTGTTGGAAAGAAATACAGGCTTGTCAATTTTGGAGACACTAATGAATTCATTATTGAATCGATTCTCATAAATGGCGACTTTGCCGTAAAAGACCTTCTCACTTTGGAACGTTATTATCTTAAAGACCTGATCAAGTTCGGCAAAGGAAAAGATTTCGAAATCAGAGAAATTCATAGTTAATCGTTGTCCGTTAATAGTTGATCGTAAGTTCACTCATCCGAGTTTAGCCCACCGGATCAAGATTAAAACAATCTATGCCACTAATGAGTTATTTTTAGAACTCCATAGTAATGAGGCTTTTCAACAACTATAAATCAATTAGTTTTGAGCGATGGAAGAACAAATTTTATCTTATTCTCAGTTAAGCAATTTTGCTAATCAGATTTTTCTGCAAATTGGCTGCCCGGCTGATCATGCTGCTCTTGCTACACAATCTTTATTGCGCGCTGACTTGCGCGGTGTTGATTCCCATGGCGTTGCTCGATTGAGCGGCTATGTCAGATTATGGGAAGCGAAGCGCGTAAATAGTAAACCCAACATAAAAATCGTTCATGAAAGTCCGAGTACAGCAGTAGTTGATGGCGATGCCGGACTGGGTTTGGTTGTAGCGCCCAAGGCAATGGACATTGCAATCGCAAAAGCGAAAAGTGCAGGCACGGGCTGGGTAGCTGTAAAAAACTCAAACCACTTTGGCATAGCCGGTCATCATGCTATGATGGCCCTGCCACAAGATATGATCGGCATGGCGATGACTAATGCCAGTCCCTTGGTAGCTCCTACTTTTTCTGTTGAAAGATTATTAGGAACAAATCCTATCGCGGTGGCAATTCCAGCTGATAAACAACCACCGTTTGTTGCCGATTTTGCTACCACCACAGCTGCCAATGGCAAACTCGAAATATTGCAACGCAAAGAACAAAATGCACCGCTTGGGTGGATTCAAAAAAAAGACGGATCACCATCATCAAATCCAAATGAGTTAAAAGACGGCGGCGCACTTATCCCACTTGGTAGTGACCGGGAGCATGGAAGCCATAAAGGTTTTTGTCTTGGCGCATGGGTGGACATTTTTTCTGCGGTGCTCAGCGGTGCGAATTACGGTCCATGGGTTCCGCCTTTTGTAAGTTTTCTTTCTCCTCCGGCCGATCCGGTTGGAGAAGGTATTGGGCATTTTTTTGGCGCTATGCGTATTGATGCCTTTCGTCCGGCCGATGAATTTAAAAAACACATGGACAATTGGATAGAGCGTTTTAGGTCAGCAAAAACAATCGAAGGTCAGGAGAAATTGATTATTCCTGGAGATCCCGAACGCGAATATGAAACAGAGCGAATGAAAAAAGGAATCCCGATCAATCAGAAAGTGATAGAAGACCTGAAGGCTCTTGCAATAAAAATGAAAGTGGAATTCTAAAAAGTGAAATAGACCCGCAGCACGATAGGTGATAAAAATACACTTGGCGTTTTATAAAGTAAGTCGTACATCGCCAAAGCATTCACAGCGCTCCTTTTGCCCATAGGAATGGCATAGCCAAGTCCTACAAGGAACCTTGAATAATTGGACCGAACCAACTCATTGTTATTATCGTAAGCCGGAGCGCTTATCACATCGTATTCAGCCTGGAGAAAAACAGGATTGATACTGTATCTTACAAAGGGGCCAAATCCATATTGCGTATACGAATAATTGCCAACAGGTGTATTAACGTAATTGTATCGCTGGTATGTAAAGCTTGCGCCAACAGAATACTGCGCGTTTATCCGATAGCCGGCAATGGGCAGCAATGAATAATAATTATAACGATAGCCAAATGGATCAGTTCCAGATCCGAAACCGCCCCCGCCACCAAAATAGAATTTATTCTGAGGCTGATTAGACTGATTTGATTGCTTGCGGTTAGCTAAATTAAACTGAGCAAAAGTGCCAACCGAAATTAATACTGCAGAAATAAACAACATCAAACGCTTCATAGTCCTCTTTTAAATTAATTCTCCTCGATAATAAAGATGTCTTCTGTTGGCTTTTTCATCAGGTATTTTTCACGGGCAAACTTTTCCAGCAGTTCTTTGTTCGTAGTTAGCTCTTGCCGGTCCTTTTCCACTTCGGATATTTTTTCTTTGTAGTACGCATTTTCTCTTTCCAATGACCGGAGTTTAGCACCCATGCGAAAGCGGGATATTAAGTCATTGGAATCCAAAAAAATCATCCACATCAAAAAACAAAAGCCTGTGACGAAATAGAAGTTCTTCAATAACGGAGGCAGGTTCTTAGACATAAGTTTAAAAAATGGTTTAACGAAGGTAATGATTTTCGGGAAAATTTAATTCGCTACCATCACCCGAAAAGTCTTTTGCGTTTTACTTCCCGAAAACCGGATGAAGTAAAGTCCGCCAGAGAATGACGAAGTATTCAGGCTAATTTGGCCAAGTCCTGCTGGTACGTTTAGAATATTCTGCTCTGATATCACCTCACCATTCGATTTATAAATAGTGATGCTCACGTTTTCAGTGGTAGAACTCACCCAGTCAAAGTTTACTATTGCTGTGGCTGGATTGGGGTATGGAGAAAAAATTACGTCTTCACTGGAAAGTGTAAGGCATTGCTTGTCGTTGGCTGTGTCGGCATCGTTAGCAACTATCACTTCGGCACACACATAACCGAGCAACTGAGGAACAATTTCCACACTCAGGATTTGTACTATTGACTTTCCTGGCTGAAGAACACCAGTAACATTTGCTTTCAGCGTGGCACTTCCGCCCAAATCAATATCAACTTCGGGGTTGGTGAGAGGCATATTGCCCGAATTCAAAATAGTGACTTGCGCTTTGGATGAATTAGTACTGGGGTCATTTGTCAGCGTGAAGTTTTTCATGATAGCATCAAGATGAGGAACAACAACACTGATTTTTGAACTGAGAGTATCTGAGCAGCCTGCAATGGTATTCGCGGTTAGCAAAGCCTTATACTCACCTAACTGGGTATAGGTAAAGGTTGGCGACATATCCCTGGTAGTGGTGTTATCTGCATCTCCAAACTGCCAGATATAATAATCGGCAGTAGATGTATTATTGAAAGTAACCACAAGTGGAGATGCGCCGGCTTGAACAGATGGCGTAAAGCTTGCTACCGGCCCCACACCAATTGAAACATTCTTGGAAACAGAATAAACGCAGCCCGACTGTCTTGTGGCACTCAGTGTCACAGGGTAACCCCCAACAGAAGGGAACTGATAACTGACTGGCGAACCGATACCACTGACACCTCCAAAGTTCCAATTCCATGCTACACTTGGATCGGGTCCACCCGGGTTGACTTCTTGAAGAACAGAAGGATGACCGGTGCATGGTGCCTGAACGGTAAAATCCATCACAGGCAAAACAGGAACCGTAAGCGTTTGTACCACCTGACTCTTACAGTTATTACTTCCCGTAACCGCAAGTGTGACGGGATAGCTTCCGGGCGATTTAAAAATATATAATAGTGGTGATGTGCCCGCAATACTATTTCCCTGAATAGACCATTGGTATGAAGCTATCGTTCCGGATGATGCATTGGTAAATTGTGTGTATTGATTTACACAAGCAGGTGTGTTTGTAAACCCTGCCTGCGGCGAAGGTAAAATTGTAATCGACTTCTGTTTTGACTGAGTGCATCCAAAATTGGAAGTCGCCTGTAAGGTTACATTGTAGTTGCCAGCGGCTGCAAAAGTGTAAGCTGGATTTTGATTAGCGGACGGAGCATTGGCACCATCTCCAAAATCCCATGCCCACGTTGTGATATTGCTATCTACAAGAGCTGGCGTATTGTTATCAAATTGAGACGGGTACTTAGCGCACGAAAACGGTGGCGCCTCAATAGCAAAGTCCGGTTGAGGAACAGAGTAAACCGGAAAACTCTTTGTAGCAAAGTTTTGGCATCCTGACGTATTAGAAACACTTAACGTAACCTGAAAATTACCGGTGTTCGTGTATGTGTTCGTGGGGTTTGGCTGCAAAGACGTGTTGCCATCGCCAAAGGTCCAGGATAAACTGTTAATGCTCCCCGAAGTGTTGTTTGTAAATTGAATTGAAGAATTAACGCATCCTGTTGTTGGTGACCCAAAAACCACTAATGGTCCGACAAGAACGGAACTAATATTTTGAGTGGATTGAGACGAGCAGCCAGGTATTGAGGCCATTAATGTTACGCTTTGAGCAGTTGTGGTAGGGATTAAATAATTCAGGTCTTGGGTAGTAGCTGTATTAGTTCCATTGACGCTCCACTGCCACGAAGGATTTGAGCCCGGATCAGAGGTCGTCGTGTTAGAGAATACATAATTTTGATTCGTACAAAATGGAGAAGCTGGTGGCAGTGTAAACGAAGCCGTAGGGGGATTATAAATATTAATGGTATCGCGGGTTAAATTATTGCAACCATTCTGGTCGGTAACACGAACAACAACATCATAATTTCCTTGAGAAAATTGGTGTTGAGGCGTACTGCCGCTCGAATGGGGTGTATTATCCCCAAAGTCCCAGTCATATGTTGATATTGGAATGGAAGACGTAACTGAAAAAGAATTGGCCACCGAACTGCAGCGGGAATTATCGACTAAAGCTGATACCTGTGTTGCTTGGATAGAAGAAACAGTAACTACTGCGGAGGAAATATCACGCACTCCAAAGGAATTTGTAGCAGAAAGCTCTATAAAATAACTACCAGGATTTTTATAAAATATGTTTCCAGGCTGAAAAACCTTACTATAATTGGCTGAAACGTTTTGACTGCAGTCAGCTAAGAACTTAAATCTCCAAATCGTTCCCGTGAAAAAGTCAATGGTGAACCCTACCCACCCGGGCGAATCTTTTACTATGAAAATATTCAACGATAAATCAAGCGGTACGCCGAGTAATCCTAAGTTGGTTGTAATGGGAGTAATATTTGACAATGATTGCCCAAATGATATTCTGTAAATGCCGTTATTCAAAGATCTGGAAAATGCAAAATAGTTTAAGCCTTCTTTTATAAGTTGAATATCCGTGCCATTTGGGATTGATCCTACATTCGTAAAAACCGGATCCGCGTAAGGGTCAGCCCCGAAATCCATGTGATAAACAGTGCCATTTCCTGTACTGTTCACAATGCCGTACCAATTGGAGTTAGATTCATCCTGAAGAATTGATAATCCTTCGGGGCTATTCAACACACTACCACCTATTTGCTTTGTAGATATTGGAGAATTTTGAATTGAATTTCCAAAATTAATGACTTGGATACTATTGCTTCCATTGTTAGTTACAAATACGAGTATTGTACCATTTGAATTTACAATTCTTACTCCAAAGGGTGTATTCAAAGCGCCGGTCCCGGTCAAAATCTGGACAGAGGTTGGCTGCGATTTTAACCCATTTCCAAATTCAAAGAGAACAATATTATTTGAATACACATTGGCAACAATAGCAAACCAAATATTTCCCTGTTTTATAAAATCCATTGCTCCCGGATATGTTAATACACCCTGGTCGCCTAAATCTATAATTGACGGAGCACTCTGTAAATTATTTCCAAATTCAAGGCGGTATAATTTGGCGGCGGCCCGGTTGCTCGCAAAGCCTACCCACTCGCCTGAGTCATAAATAACTTGTATCGCATTGAATTGATTTGAGCCAGCCAAAGGCATACTGACTGAAGTGGTTGCAACTGGTGTAGTTGATAAATCCTGTTGACAAAAATCCCAGACATAACTTACCGTGTTCTGCGATTGATTAAGCAAATCCAACGTTTCGTTCAGACAGGCAGTATTTGGAACCGAGAAATTCGAAGTGGGGATTTGTGCCACCGCTAAATGGCAAAACAATGACAACAATGATAAAGCGTATGCCTTTAAATGTGAATTGAACATGCGAAAAACATCAACTTAGATATAGTATTCCCAGAACAGTTCAATAGTAACCTATTGCTTGCATTCAATGGGCTATGCTTTGATAAACTTGATTATACAATTGAATCCCAAAAGGCAAAGATAAGTCTTCCTTGAAGGAATTGGATGTCACTTTTTTCTCAAGTAATAATCTCAACACACCGTCCTTCAATTGTTCGTCAGAAGTATTTTGCAAAACAATAACCTCATTCGAAAATTTATTAATGTCTCCCCAGTCTGAATTGGTAACTACCGGTACGTTCATTGCCATAATTTCCGCCATTTTTGTTGCCGACGACGCTTTTTTTGAAAAAGATGTTTTGATAAAAAAAACTGAAGCGGTTGCTAACGAAATATAAAGCGGCACCAAATGACGAGGCGCACTAACTACTACTACTACATTTTTTTTAGCGTAATTTTCAAGACCAATGGTATCACCCGACACAATCAAAAATTTGGCGTTTTGTTTTTGTCTTTTTAACTCTGAAAAAAATTTCAACATCTCTTCTGTTAAATACCAAGTGCCCCAGGAACCCAGGTACAACAAAACGAAATCGTCCTTTTTGATTCCTAATTGTACTCTTAAATTATTCTGATCTTCATCCTTTATGTTTTCAAGATTAAAAAGCTCAAGGTCAACACAAGTTGGTATTACCTCTATCGGTGCTGTTCGAAGTCCCCATGATTCAATTTCTCTTTTTGCACTGTGCGTCAGCGAAATCACATGGTCTGCGTCCGTTAAGAATAGTTTTTCCTTATTTTTAAAATAACGATAAATCAATCTAAACATCGGATTTTTCAAATTCCAAAGTCCACCCTCCACACGTTCATCGGCCCAAAAGCCTCGCATGTCAAAAATAAATTTCACATTCCATTTTCTTTTTGCCGCAAGGCCCACGATTGATGTGATATAACTTCGACAATGAAGGATTGCTATTTTATTATATCTGAAAATTTTGCTCACCTTGTTCCATAATACCAACAAGTCATAAAGTGTTGACAGCACCGGAGGATTCTTGTGATAACGAAGTGGTACCCATGTAATGCCATTCTGTTGACAAAGAATCTCTATTTCTTTTTTTTGTTTAGTGTATGCAAGGCTTTTTTCAAAAGTGACAACGGTAAAATTGTATCCTTTCGAAGAAAGGCCAATCACGTAAGGCAGTATCTGAGATTGCCCAAGTGGATCGGTAAGGCCATCGTATGAAAGGTAGATGATCTGTTTATTTTCAGAGCTCATTTTTCATCAAGAATCGTTGTATGATGATTACCGTCCACAACCGGTTGTATAAATAGTTTTCGCCTTTATAAAATCTCTCACTAAGATTTTTGATATACACAGGATTAAAAATACCCGTTTTCTCAAGCGCTTCTTCCGAAATGTACTTCATTAAATAACCAAGTTCGTTTCTCAACCACTGCGCCAATGGTATGCTGAATCCCCACTTGGGACGTTCGAAGTAATTTTCCGGTATCATTTCAAACAATACCTTCTTCAATAGATACTTTGTTGTTCCATTCCTTTTTCTCAAAGATTCCGGAAGGTTATAAGCAAACTCTATCAGGTTATGGTCTAGCAAAGGGCAGCGACACTCCAGGCCATAATACATACCGGCTCGATCTACCTTCACCAACAAATCATCTTTCAAATAGAATTGAAAATCAAATAACGATTGTCTTTCTGCTGCCGAAAGAAATGGTAATTGTGGCATATCGTCAAACTGAAAACGATTATAGAGTTCTGGTTGACGCAAAACATGATTTTCAACTTCCGAATTAGAAAAGAAATATTGCTCTTGAGAAAAAATATGACTTTTCATTTTTTCAGGGCTTACCTTCTCAAACATATGAGCAGCTCTTTTCCATCGGGAAGACGGCACAGTACTCATCAACATTTTTATAGCTGGCCGTAAGGTTGCCCACAAAGGGTTAGCAAGTCTCTTTGCCCACGTATACGATCCATACCCCAGAAACAATTCATCTCCTCCATCTCCTGTCAGCGCTACCGTCACTTCTTGTCTGGCACATTTTGACACAAGCATTGTCGGAATGGATGAAGTGTCGGCAAACGGTTCATCAAAATGTTCCAAATACTTCTCCACCATTTCAACCGCATCGTTTTCTTTTAAAACATATCCGTAGTGATCGGTGCCCAGATATTTAGCAATTTTTTCAGCGTGTACGCTTTCATCAAATTTACTTTCCTTAAAGCCAATTGAAAAAGTTTTAAGTTTCGCCGATTTGGATGCTACTGCTGCCACCAGACTCGAATCGATACCTCCACTTAAGAAAATCCCCACTGGTACATCGGCTACAAGTCTCGATGTCACAGATTCATTAAGCAAATTTTTCAACTGACCGAAAGCTACAGACTCTGTAGCTTTCCTTGATGTTTTCAAATAATGTGAAATGCCCCAATAAGGAAAAACAGAAAGTTGATAGTCGCGGGAAATAATTCCATAATGCCCGGCAGGGAATTTAAAAACTCCTTCGTAAAAAGTATGAGGTTGCGGGATGTACCCCAGGTGCAGGAAAGAACCAATAGTAGATTTCTTAATTTTTAAATTGGGGGCAACTACAGGATGCTTCAAAAGTGATTTTATTTCAGAAGCAAAAACAAAATTCTTTTCAGATAAAAAATAGTAGAGCGGTTTTTTACCAGCCCTGTCGCGAAATAAAATTAGCTCGCCTTTATTTATATCGTAGATAGCAAATGCAAACATGCCTTGCAGTTTGTGGACAAAACCCATCCCCCACAATGCGAAAGCCTCGATCAATACCTCTGTATCGGACGTAGTTCTCAGAATTACTCCTGCATTAACCAACTCTTTAGCTATTATTCTATAATTGTAAATCTCTCCATTATAAACGATCACATACCGACCGTCTTGGGAAGAAAAGGGCTGGTTTGACCGTACATCCAGATCAATAATGCTTAGTCGTCGATGGCCAAGCGCTACATTATTACTTTGGTAATAACCATTGGCATCGGGTCCCCGGTGAGCCAGTGCATCAGTCATATTTTTAATGACTTCTGCAGGCGGGAGTACATTGGAAAAAAATCCGGTTATGCCGCACATAAACCCTGAGTCACCATAATACAATTTTCTTAAGAGCCACTATAAATCGATAATTTGTCATAGCCAATGGATATTGATTCGCCGTGCGCATTAGATTTTTGAACGCAAGCCATCGCTCTCCGCATAACGCCAGATGCAAAGCGAGGTACAGTGAGCAATACGATGAAAATATTGCAGCTGTTTTTCCGAATCGTTCAGTGAATGCTGTGTTGCCTTCAAGTCTTTTCTCGAGCATTGAAATACGTATCACTAATCTTTGCGGGTCAACGTTAATAACACTCCGATCATCATGATTAATCAATCGCGAGGTAATTTCCGGAAATGTCAGGATAGGAACCCTGGCAGCGATCCTCATCCACAACTCATAGTCTTCTGATCCTGCCAATTGCCTGTCTTCGTCGAAAAGATTTTCCATTGCGATATCTCTCCTCAAGAACACACCCATGCAACTCAGAAAATTTCCCTCAAGCAATTTATCATTTACAGGGCTAGGCAATTGTGGATTGAAATCCACCTTACCATCGGGATGAAGAATTTCATAGCCCAAATGAAAAACTGGTGGGCGATTTGCAAGTTCTACTTTTTGGTTTGCTGTCTGCAAGTGCCGGGGGAGTAGAATGTCATCCGAGTCTAAAAAAGTAATATAGTCTCCGTTTGAATTTTTCGTTCCGAAATTTCTAGCTGCTCCCCGTTCTGAATTTTTAATTTTGAAATAGCGGATTCGTTCATCTTTTAAATATGGCCGAACAACCATTTCTGTCTCATCCGTGCTTCCGTCATCAACGATGATTAGCTCAAAATGAAAATAGACCTGCTCTAGTAACGAATGGATAGTTTCTTTGATCAGGCCAGCTCGATTGTACGACGGAACTATGACTGAAAAAAGTATTTCAAGATTCATACAATTGCTCAAGCTGACTAATCATTTTGCCTACCGGAAACAAAGTTGCTGATTTCTTACCATTAGCAATAAGCTGATTTTTTAAATCGTCATCGCTTACTATCCTAACCAGGGATTGGTAAATACTGTCAGCATCCTCAAACGGCACGACGAGAGCATTTTGCTCATGCACAATAAATTCGGGTGCTACACCAGATAAGGTAAAAACTGAAGGAACGCCACTGGTCAATGCTTCCACATAAGTCTGCCCAAACGCTTCGCTTTGAGCATCGACGGGTACATGAACAAAAATATCGAATAGCTTGTATAATGCTGCCAGATCGTATTCGAATAATATTTCAGTGAACGAGCCGTATTCAAATTCCTCCAGCATGGTTTTGATGGCGGCAGAATAGTTTCCGTGTGTGTTGACGAGGATGAGATGAGCTTCAGGGTATTTTTTTTTAAACTTTTTGAATGCCGGCAGCACATATTGGATGCCTTTGAGTTTTAAATACCTTGAGATAACACCCACTACCGGAAAGGAGTGAACGTTTAGCTCATACTTTTCTATCAATGCCCTTATTCGCTGCAATTCTACATTCTGAAAATATGGCAAATCAAAACCGTGATGAACGAGTCTAATTTTTAAAGGATCTGCCCCATCTTTATTAATTAAAATATTTTTCACATTTTCAGAAATCGCCACGATGTGCGTAGCAATCCGGTTGAAAAGTTTATCCCATTTCAATCCACCGGGGTATTCATTATAGTGAACCATAGCATAGTGACGTGTAAAAATTCTCTTAGGAACCCCTGTCAGCCAACTCGCACTCAATCCAATAACATTTGCAAGATGCAAATGGGTGTGTACCACATCGGGTCTAATAATAAAAAGTCTGAAAGTAATTTTGAAAAAACATACGACTCTAGAGACTTGTCCGCTGACAGAGAACTCGGTTACTTTAACACCTGCTCCATTAAGATGAAGAGCTAGTTTAGAATTTTTTTTTCCTATCAGAAAGAAAATTAATTCAAATCTATTTTTGTCGATACCATCAATGGTCCATTCAAAGTTGAGTGACTTGTCAATGTCTGATACTACGTAGAGAACCTTAGTCTTGCTCATATTGGAGTACTCGGAAAAATATTGGCAAAAGAATGAATCACCACATCATAAATTTTATATCTAAATGTCTGCGGGAGGAATTTCATCTTCCCCTGGTCAATCCATTTTACAAAAAAAGGTTGAGCTAAAAGTCTATAGATTAATCGCCTATGAAATCCTGAGGAAATGCCAAGTCTAAAATCTTTTCTTCGCGGATAAAGTTCTTTTAGCTTTTGATGAGCAATACGATAAGATCTTAAACGTAAAATATAAGACCGACAAGTTATAACTTCATGGTGAATTGCAATGTTTTCTTCATCAAAAAAAACAGGAATTCCAGCCTCTATGGCCCGGTATGCAAGATCATGGTCTTCTGCATCTCTCAATCTATTATCAAACATTTTTAACTGAATGAAAAGGTTTTTCCTCATCGAACAATTCGCAGAAGTGAAGAACAAATTATCAAAATTCAATCGGGATACTCCTTCAGGAAATGCGCTGATCCATTTCCTATTTAGCTGAGCTTTATAATTTTGAACGTCGGTGTTATCAGGCGAAATCAATTCAGTAATGTTTCCACACAACAGGCAATCCGACGTAGAGAGCTTATGAAAATTCAAATGCTTCTCAATACTGTGGATATCTGGCTCCATGTCGTCATCAAAAAAAATAAGAGTTTCCCCAATTGATTCTATTGCGCCCCGGTTTCGTGCTGCAGCACGCCCTTGGTTATTTTGGTGAATTATTCTCAGCGAAGAGAATTGAGACAAATAGGTTTTTATAATTTCGATCGTGTTGTCAGAAGAGCCATCGATGACAACAACAACTTCATAATGGCAAGAAGATTTTAATAAAGCGTTGAGAAGCCTTTCTATTTTGTGGGCTCCGTTGTAAGTAGCTATAACAATTGAAGCTTCAATATTCATATTTACCCGTGAGTAAAAAGTTAAGCATCTTGATAGCTGTACGGTGGGGCCAGCTATAATACTCCATCATAAGGTAAGTCACATTGTTAACCATCATATTATTTTTAGGCCCATTGCTTTTGCCAAAAAGATGAATGACGTTGACGCCTGGAACAAATGCAGTCTTATATCCTAAATTTCTAAAGTCCATACACCATTGGATATCCTCTGCATACATAAAGAAATCATCTGCCAATTTTTGTTTTGGCAATTGATGGAGTAAATCTTTTCTGAACATAAAGAAGGTACCCCAAATCCAATCGGGGTAAACAACCGATTGATAGTCAAAAAAAGAACCAAGGAGAGCTTTGCCGCCAATTTTACTTCCAAAAAGTTTTTGAAATCTGAGCAACTCAAACAGTTTGTATCGAACAGAAGGGAATCTTTGGCAATTGTGCTGCAATGCTCCGTCTGGATAAATAAGTTTCACAGTGGCTGCAGCCACATTGCCATCTTCTTGTAAGAAGTTATAACATTTGGCAAGCGCATTATCTTGAATCAACACATCAGAATTTAAAAGCAAAGCATATTTACCTGTAGCGGCTTCCAATCCCAAATTGTTGCCTTTCGCAAAACCTAAGTTTTCTCTACTGATTATCAATTTAATGTTTGGAAAAGATTTCAAAAAAAACTGAGGGTCCGATTCTGTAGATCCATTGTCCACTAAAATAATTTCATATTCAAGGGCACGGGTGTGATTAATAATGCTGGATATACAATTACTTGTAATCTCAAAAGTGTTGTAATTAATTATTATGACAGAAACATCCATCTTAAATAACCCTTCTTAGCAATGACTTAAGACGGGCAATGTTGCGGCTATTTTTTAATGCCAACGAAAATTGTGACAAGGGAAATTTAGGTAGTTGAAATTTTCTAATAAAGTCACCTGCGTTTTCACCCTCACCAAAACTTAAGACCGGCCATGCTTTTGACAAGGCAGGGTGAAAATTAAAAATGAATTGATAGTTGTTGCTGTCCAAAGATTTCCAAAGATTATAATAGCTGATTCTCTTAGCTTGTGCTCCGAGTTCTTCCGATGCATGACCCCAATTATTAATTTTAAACCATAATTCGTCATCCTCTCTGGCCCACGTCTCATGAATTACATAGAACGTAGAAATGTGGTTAAAGTGACCATTTTGTCTAGCTCTCTGGTAATCCGGTTTGTTCGTTGCCATAGGTATAATTTCCGGAAGAGAATCACGGAAATTTACATAAAGATATCCACCTGTTACCTTCTTGATAAGGGGCACAAACGGGCAACAAATATTGATTGCTTTTTGATACGGTTGTGGATTATTGTTTAGTAGTTTTAAATATTGTGTGAACCCGTGAAAGTCTAAAAAATATTCATCTGCGTCAATTTGAATATGCCACCCGCCGATGCCCATTTTCTCAGCAATCAGCATCCGATGCCGATTACAGTTTTGACGCTTATCCAGTCTCTCTAGTGAAAAATCGTCTTCGTAGACAATAATTTTTTTATCGCGGTCAATTTCTTGAACGAAAGAAAAGAAGGCTTCATTGTCAAATTCATAAGGTATGCACGACCATGCATGGCGGTCCTTATCCAGGCCAAGACATATTATATCTGCGTTTTCGTAAATCCTTGGTAGAGAATTTTTAAGCAAATCCCAATCATAGGCAACACAAATCCCGACTTTGATCAATTGGCTACTTTTCATAAATCAATATTCCTATTTCACTCCAATGAACATTTTTTATCAATAAACTCTCTGCACTGAAATTTCTCCTTAACTACCAGAACTCACCGACTTTAATCAAATGGTCTTGCGGGTAAATCTTGATGTCTTGAAAGCCAAGCAATCCTCCATTTTTCACAAACGGTGCGTACATTTCAAAGTCATTTTTTACTCCTCAAAACTATGGTCGCCATCGGGGAATAAAAAAGCAACTGGGCTTTTCTTTCAACTCACGTCTAGCATCATAAGCATAGATGTTACCAGCGGGGAATTTGAGTTTTCCAATCATTTTACTTTGTTAAAAAAGGAAATTTCCCAAAAGTACGGCATCAACTCTTCCCAGACCTTATTGCCGTCATCCCATGTTGGATTTGGATTTTTATAAAACTGCTGTACTGTTTTGATTGCCTTTTGAGCATCCATTAACTGAGAATTCTTAAAGGGCAGAGACTGAATAGTGTCCAGAACATATTCCCTCCACGGCCCAAGTAACCATTGTTTGAATGGGGTTCCAAAACCTGTCTTCGATTTCCGTGTAGCAATCTTTTCTGGGAGGAAATTTTCCATCGCACTTCTCAAAACAGCTTTCGTGTACCCGTTTCTTAATTTACTTGACCAAGGCAATGAAAAACAGTAGGATACAAGCTTATAGTCCATAAAAGGCATCCTCACCTCCACTCCGGCTGCCATGGAATAGCGATCATAATTTCGCAACAAGGTTGGCAGTATAAAAAAATGAAATTCTTTATAAAGAGCCGCATTAAAATGACCGAGCCTTTTTACCAGAGGATCGTCTTCACTGAAATTGAACGTCTTCGAAAAATAGTGTTTCAGTAGGTTCTTTCTCCCCGCAAAGCCATCAATCCATACTGTAAAATCTGACTTATCAATTCCGTAAGCGCCTTTGTAAGTCGAAATTATTTTCCGGATCGACTTGATATTGAAAGAATCATCCTTTGTGGCATTTAGAAGCATGGTTCCATATCCCGAGAAAAGCTCATCGGCACCATGGCCATCCATGCTAACCGAAACTCCTTGCTCCTTTATCCTCTTGTATATTTCCATCATCGGGATCGGGCTGGTGAGAAAGAGTTCTTCAAAAAACCATAAATACTCTTGAAGCACAGTGAGCCCCTTAAGCGGGTCAATATCGAAGTAGTAGCCATTCAATGAAAAAGATTTGACTACTTCTTCGGCATAAATCTTTTCATCTAATGGAGTCTCCGGAAAAGTAGCTACAAATGCATTTTGCCAATCCCTCTGCGTCGATCTCTCCGCATTTTGAGCTTTCCCTAATTGATGCATAGCTGCAGCAACAGAACTTGAGTCGAGGCCTCCACTCAGTGCTGTTCCAATTTTTACATCCGACCTCATCCGGATTTTACAAGCATCAAAAAATAATTCCCTAAAGCGTTCAACTTGTGTCTCATAGCTAGTCTCTACCTCCACCAGGTGATCGATGGTATTCCAGTACCTGATTGGGGAAAGATTCTTATCGGCAAATTGTAATAGCGCATGATGCCCGGCGGGAAACCGTTTAATATTTTCAATTAAACATTTCTCCGTTATTTCGTAGTTGTATATGTTTTCTTTGCACCATTCAAAATCCGGGCTAATGCTGACTTGATCCAACATAGGTGCAAGAGCCTTCATCTCAGAGCCAAATATGAAACCCGTTGAAGTGAATGAATAAAAAAAAGGTTTTACACCAAACCGGTCTCGTGAAATAAAAAGAGTTTTGCTTGTGCTATCCCAAATGGCAAATGCCCACATTCCATTTAGCTTATTGAGGCACTTGGCGCCCCATTCCTGGTAGGCTTTCAAAATAACTTCCGTATCTGAATTGGTGCGAAACGAATGACCTTTCGCCGTCAATTCCCTTCTTACTTCTATATAATTATAAATCTCACCATTGTAGGTGATGGTCAAATTCAAATCGGTCATCGGCTGTTTGCCCAAATCAGACAATTCAATAATGGCAAGTCTTCTGTGCCCAAGCATTACCTGGTGCTCGGGGCTTTCCCAAATTTCTGATCCGTCAGGGCCACGATGAGCAAGCCGACTAAGGCTCTTTTCAAAAAGCGGTTTGGAAAACTTACCAATGGCACCTAATATTCCGCACATTAAATTCTTGCTAATGGTTAATTGAACTGTTCTGACTATAAAATTAATAAAATTAACCCCTTGCCGATTGGCATCAAATGGGACCTTGAAATGAAGTTGATCTATATTTGATCAATGCCTTGGCAAGTAATTTTACATTACTCATAATGGGTATGCCCTTAATATTAAACTTGTTTGCCACTATAAATGCTTTCAGGCCGAGATAGGTTGAGGTAGTGCATCGATAATGAAATTTTTCTTCAAGAAAATGGTGAACTCTTCTACTGGGAACAGGATATGTCGAGTTCTTTAATATAATTTGTTGGACTAACCTGCCAATTCGTTCCAGTTCCAAAAGCTGATAACCCGATTCTTTAAAAAATAATTGATGAAGGAGTTCAATCTCCATTTCATTAATGCCGGCTTCTTTAAAAAATTCGAAAATGTAGTTTTTTTGAGAATCGATTAAATTCTGTTTTTGTGTTTCAGTTCTTTCCTTTAAACTGATGTTATTGTCATGGACGCGGTAATAGAATAATTTCTCTGGCAGATTATGAAATCTTCCATAACCACTTAACCTAACCCACAGTTCATGGTCTTCGGCCGGCATGTGTTCTGGAATATAAAATAGTTGATGGTCTCTAAGTGTTTGAGTCCGAATCATCACCGAAGGATGACATAATGGGGTGATGCTTAACATGCAAAGTTTTATTTCTTCATCATCTGTAGGCAGGTTGCTGCTTTCGGTCCCGTCAATTACCATGTAATTGGTACCGCATACTACATGGTCAGGATTATTGGAAAGAAAATAAAATTGCTTCTCTAATCGCAATGGATGAGCAACATCATCAGCATCCATACGGGCGATGAATTCTCCTCGTGACCGGGCAAATCCGAGGTTAAGTAATTTTGCATAGCCCTGATTGAATTCAAAGTCCTGAAGAATTATGCGCTCATCTTTGTACGATCGGATTATTTCAGCGCTGTCATCAACAGAACCATCATTGAAAATCAGGAATTCAAAATCGTCAAAGCTCTGGCTTAAAATACTATCAATTGATTCTCTTAAATAGCGTGAAGCATTATAAACGGGCATGATAACAGAAACGCGGGGCATTGAAGTTATTTGAACTTGTGGACCATTGCCCTCCAGAGAGAACTGAAGGCTAACTTAATTCCAATTTTACCATCTTCAAACATGGCAGCTCTCTCAGATTGTCGAAAGTAAAAATCAAATAGATCCGGATGAACAATATCTACGCAAGTCGATGCCAGACTCAAGAGATGCTTTTCAATGGGATGTCCTCGCTTGCAAAAGAGCACCATATTTTGTCGGTACCAAACATCTACATTTTCATTTTTCCAAAATTTGGGACGCACGATGTCGTGCATATCATATCCGAATTTTTCAAATTGTTGTACCCAAAAAGAAAGCCACTGTTCATTGATATGGTGTTGGCCTCCCTGTCCAGGAATTGCTGCAGAAAACAGAACAAAATCAGAGTAGTCAACTAAAGTATTAACGACTAAAGAAGCTGAAGATTCCGGTAGGTGCTCAACCACTTCAAGGCAAAGTGCTAAATCAAATTTTCGTCCAAGATTCAAGTGCTCTCTCAAGTCATGACTTCGAAATTTGTCGGGGGAAATTTTTAAAAGTTTCTGATCAACATGGTTCCCATCTACACCAATAAGATCCCGAACACCATGCTCCTCAAACACCTTGAGCCACGTTCCAATTCCACATCCAACATCCAGCACACTTTTTACTTCCAACAAAGATAAAATGAAGGGAATAACTAATCTTGGAGCTATGAAATTATGAACATCTTCCGTATGTATATATGGGCTCAAATTCTTATCCATTCTCGCGGAATTAAGTCTTCGATTTCCAGATTCATTTTTGGATCAGCACAATATGATTTGGGTGCAATTACAATCTTTTTGTCGTTATTATTCAACCATGAGGCCCACCAACTAAATGATGAATTTGCCATTATATTATGCTTGCAAGCACTCATAAGATATAGGTCTTGCCATGAATTTGCTTCATCGTTTCCCTCTACAAGTGTATAGACCAGAAGAATTTTACTAAAGGTATTTTTTACCCACTCTTTGTCATCAGTAAACACAAAATAGGAAGGATGGTCTAACGCCTCATTCATTTTTTCAATTGCTTCCTCATAATACCTTATCGACAAAACTCCATGAACTCTGTTGGCTACGGGGTTTACCGCAAAGTCTCCTCGCCTCACATGAATAGCAACCGATTCCTCACTTATCATTCGGTTCCTATATGAAGTATTTCTCGAGAAAATTTCACCGTTAAATTGAAAATCTTCTCGGATATAATTATGAAATGATTTAAAGTATTTTTCATTTTGAAAATATCCAAAAAATCTTGTTCTATTATTAAACAGTAGATATTTCTCATCATAGGATAGTTTATCCTCCTCAACGAGTAAAAATTTCAAGGGCTGTAGCTTTGAGAAAAGAAACCAAAAAAAATTTCTACTATAAAATAATTTATAAAATGGTTTTGGTAGTTCCCGAATAGTGATGCCAAACACATCAAGGCTGTATTTTCTATTCAGATTATTTTTATACTCGCTAAGATCAAGGTATACTTTTCGTCCCTTCATTTGGAAGGATTTAGCAAATGCATACTGAAACATCTGATTGCCAAGCCCCCCGGATAATCGAACGACAATCATTTCGAATACATTAAATGAAGGAATAAAATAATTTTAAACTTAAAGTCTGATACGAATAATATCATCTTCAATTTGAATATCGCATCCGGGCTTGCTGGAACGAATAAAGTCTTGCAATTCGTTAATGCTTGGGTAGTCACCTACTCCGTTGAAACACCGCGCATCATCAATAAGCAGAATATGATTTAATCGGGACAAAAAAATGGCAGCCAATTCTTCTAAAATCGGACAGTCCTTAACCCCTCTTGCTGTAACTCCTTCGGAGTAATGACCATCTAGCCAGAAGATTGCAGTCTTATCAATTTTCGGTACCAGATTTTTTAGAATGGAGCCACTATCACCCTGTAAAATCTCGACATGTTTATTTTGACTAAAATTTTCAGCTGCCTGTTTCCATAACACTTCACTTAGCTCTATCGAATATATTTTTTGAAAATTCGCTAGCTGTGCCTTTACCATATCACCGAGAAATGTTCCTGTCTCCACAAATATTGTTTGTCCGTAAGTCCTCTGATAAAATTGTATTGCCCTTTGCTTTACGATATGAGGGGGAGGAATGGGCTTTCCATTATTGTGCCATTGCAGCAATTGCTCGTTATTTAGGCGAGCAATCCTGACTTGATCATAAAAAGTCTTGATTCTTCTCGGAACAATTCGATATAAAGGCTTTAAAAAGTATTTGATACGCTGATGCATAATCCTGATTATTCGTAATAATGGGAGTTGAAGTCGCCTTTAATAATTTTTGCAGTTTCTGGACTTTCTACATTGAGGTTCATTAACTCATCAAGATTTCTATATTTTATTATCCTGGCCGGATTTCCTACAAGAATAGCCGCTTGAGGAACATTTTTAGCTACCACAGCTCCCGCTCCAATTACCGCAAAGTCTTCAATAATTACGCCAGGCAAAATGATGGCATTTATTCCGATCCATACATGCTTCCCGATTTTGACTGGTTTATCTACCCTGGCGGTCCACATAGGATGATTTTGATATTGGTGTGTGGATGTGTGAATAACAACACCGTGTGAAATCATAGTGTATTCCTCAATTATTACTTCAGCATTACAAGAAATAGTAACGTTTCCACCAAAGTAAACATTAGAGTTTATTTGAGCTAATTGCGGATCACCTATCAAACGAAATTTACTATCCTGACTTTTCTCTGCCTTTCCAATAAGTCTTTTTAATCGGTTACGCAGTTCCATATTCTCAATTAATCTTAGTTATCACATTCGCCTGATTAAGTATAAAGCCGGATCGAGGATCAGAGCGAAGGAATACTGATTTATCACTTGTCTCTACAATTTCGAAAGCCAAGCAATCGGGGATGTAAAGCAGTGATTGCTCTCTTGAAGATAATCCAATCGAAATTTTATACATGCCGAAGGCCAAGAAAACATCATCATGGACGAATTCTAAACTATAGGTACCAGCCTTTAGATTTTGAGGGGTGCTAAACATTGTTCTTATAGGCACATCATCTATAGAAATCAATCCTACGGCCGCAATGAAATGTTTAAACTCCGAGGTAGCCTCCAACGTAAATTTAATAGACCATTTATCGCCTACGTTAATAGGGCTATTGTGAAGAGTTTCGTTTAAATTATTAACAGTAACACCTTTAATACCTATTGACTTATCGTAAGAGTAAGATACTGAAGGCCCCTCGGTCTCCTGCTTGGTGAGTAAATTGCTATAAAACTCAACTGCCTGATTCGAGCTGCCACTAAATATTACTTCACCTTTGCTCAGCGTGATTCCTTTCTGGCAAATTGATTTCACCAAGCCCAAATTATGACTCACAAAAAGCAGAGTCCTTCCCGAGCTGGTAACCTGTTCCATTTTTCCTAAACATTTCTTTTGAAATTCCTGATCTCCAACAGCCAAGACTTCATCTATTACCAGAATCTCAATGTCCAGATGAGCTGCGACAGCAAAGGCAAGGCGCAATTGCATCCCACTGCTATAATGTTTTAACGGCGTGTCCAAAAATTTCTCTACACCACTAAAATCAACCATTTCGTCAAACTTAGTTTCGATTTCTTTACGTTTCATTCCAAGTAAGGAACCGTTAAAGAAAATGTTTTCCCGTCCGGTAAGCTCAGGGTGAAAACCTGTACCTACTTCCAACAAACTTGCTATTCGTCCACGTGAAATAATCTTGCCTTTTGTGGGCGGCGTTATTTTTGACAGTATTTTTAACAAAGTAGATTTACCGGCTCCATTGCTCCCAATAATACCGATTGACTCACCTGCCTGAACTTCAAAAGATATGTCTTTCAATGCCCAAAAATCTTCGGTCTGCTGTTTCTCAAAACGAAAGGCGCTAAGTATGCTTTCTCGCAGGTTTAAATAACCACCAGTCCGATGGCCGATCCGGAATCTTTTTGCAATGCCCTTTACTTCTAAAATCGGTTCCATTCCTTTAAGCAAAATCAGCGAAGAAATCTTCGGTATTCCTGAAATACAAAATACCGATAAGCAATAAAACCACATCGGATGTCAAACTTATTGCAAGAAAGATCATATTCGGCGACGCGTTGGTCAAAGGAAACCTGAATAGCTCAATAGCAGCGTACATAGGAGAGGTTACGATAATATATTGTAAGATCGGATATTTTAACAAAGAGACAGGGTAAATAACGGGTGTGAGAAAGAAAAGTACTTGTACCAAAAATGGAATTACATAGCGAAAGTCGCGGAACTTAATGTTCAGTGCAGACAACCAGGATCCTAAGCCAAGTGTCGCAATAATACTGATCACAATAGCCAAAGGCCACGACCAAACTGCATTCCATGAAACGGACTGATGGTAATACAACAGCAACGGGACAAATAAAATAAAGGCCATCAAGAAATCGAACAACGCTACGAGGACGGAAGAAAATGGTAAGATGAGGCGGGGAAAATAAATTTTTTTAATAATGGCGGCACTGTTTACCATGCTGTTGGAGGCGCTTGTAAGTCCTGATGAAAAAATATTCCAGATCAAGAGCCCTGAAAAAACGTACACCGAATAGGGGATATTTTGAGAAGGAATACTCAGGGCTTTGCCAAAAAAAAGAGTAAAAACAACCATCATCATCAGGGGTTGTAAAATGGCCCACAAAAAGCCCAAAGATGTTTGCTTGTACTTTACTTTAATATCGCGCCACGTGAAAAAGTAAAACAATTCGCGATAGTGCCACAGTTCCTTCCAGTTAAATAACTGCCAACCCGAAGGTTTAATTGTGTATTCAACCAGTTCAGCCATTGTTAGGTGGTTTAGGTTTGCAGTGGATATTCATAATCAATTCTGCAATTTTGTGCCAAGTTACATGAAAATACTTTTTCTGATACCTTATCCACTCGGAGAATCCCCTTCTCAGCGCTTCCGATTCGAACAGTATTTTTCAGTTTTGTTAGACAATGGATATACCTACAGTGTTCAATGCTTCTTAAATTCCCATGACTGGAAAATATTTTTCAAATCGGGGCGACTTGTTCGCAAGTCAGTTATCCTTTTTCAGGGGTTTTGCAGAAGGCTGTTTATCCTATTTAATATGAAACCTTATGATATCGTCTTTATCCATCGTGAAACATCTCCAATTGGCCCACCAGTCTTTGAATGGGTTATTGCGAAAATCCTAAGAAAAAAAATCATATATGATTTTGACGATGCTATTTGGTTAACAGATCGAAGCAATGAACCATTCCACTTACGAGTAATTAAGTGGCGAAGCAAAGTAGCGCAGATTTGTAGTTGGTCGCACAAAGTAAGTTGCGGTAATGACTATTTACGTCACTTCGCACGGCCCTACAATAAAAACGTTTTTTTTAACCCCACTACAATTGACACCCAAGAGCTTCATAAGCCTGAAGTTTATTCTAAAAAAACTATTGAAAAAATAATAATCGGCTGGACCGGCTCGCACTCCACACTGAAGTATTTGAATGAGCTCGAATCAATATTTCAACATCTTGAAGCTACCTATCCGCAAGTGGAGTATTGGGTAATTGCTGACAAGCCTCCTCAACTGAAATTAAAGAATCTGCAGTTCAAACCTTGGTCGCTTGAGACTGAAATTACTGACTTGGAGCAATTCGATATTGGTGTGATGCCTTTGCCTGATGACGAATGGTCGAAGGGAAAGTGCGGGTTTAAAGCATTGCAATATATGGCGTTGCAAATTCCGACGGTAGCTTCATCTGTTGGCGTGAATATTCAAATTATCCAGCAGGGAGAAAATGGTTTCCTTTGCCGAACAGCAGAAGAATGGACGCACAACCTCTCTGTGTTAATTGAAAATAAAGCTCTACGCGATTTGGTCGGTATCGCAGGTCGTAAGAAAGTTGAAGCGAATTATTCCGTCTCCTCCAACACATCCAATTTTTTGTCGTTGTTCTCGTCGTAATAATTAAGCACCAAAACAAGCCCCAAAGCATAGAACGGAAGCAACGGGATTTTGTATCGTGCAAGCGTACCAAAATTAAACGTGGAAACACCGACAGCAAAAGCGAAGGAAATAGCAAATACAAAACAAAAAATGACATTTGGATCGGCAAAGGACTGCATCACTGCTTTTCGCCTTTTGATTAAAACGTAAAGCGTGATCACCAGAAGTACCAATCCCTCTAAAGCTGAGAGCAACATCAAAGGATTTTTTACTTCCCACAAATAAGGGCGGAAAAGTGACACATTAATAGCCTGAGGTGCCAGACGAAGCATTGATGAAAAAGAGCCGTCCAATTCACCCAGAGAATAACCTGAACCTGCGTCTTGCCCTGTCCAGTAGCGAATATCGTAGGCTGTTACTTGTGCTGTTGCTGCCAGTTTTTCCACCGAATATCTGGCATCACCTTCTCCTATTTTGATCACCGAGTAATAGGATGTAAAAAGAAATACAATTACAATTACTGGTGCAACCAATATTTTCAAAGCTATAGATTTTAAGTTGGACAAATTCTTAAAGTAAATCCAAAGGATAGCCGACGGGATAAATGCCTGAAGTACAAATTTCTTAATCGAAAAAATGATGTACAGCGAAATCAATAATAGTACAACAGATGAAATCCTGATTCGTTGCCTGATAAAAATCATGTTAATGCAATAGACTGAAAAGCCGAGCGCAGTCAAAACAAGGGTGTCCTTAAGGAGGCCAGATCCCCAAAAGAGCACTGACGGAATAAAGAGTACTGCGATAGCTATTTGTTTATGGAGCAAGGGGTATTTCTGATAAAAAGTCAGGAACATAGCCCAGCTTCCAGCAAAACTTAATACCGAAAAAATAACAGCCGTGGCAGAGTACGTAGAAAATGTAAACAAATCAAAAAAAGTAGCTACGTGTATCACAACAATAGAAGAGCGGTCTTGGTAAAACGGTATCTGACTAATGTACTTGTAAGCACCCTGCACAAACTCATCATTTGAAAAAAGTATTTTCAAGCCGATCTCCGGATCATCCCCAATGGCTTGCCAAATAATACGACTGCCATGCGTATGAAAGTTGTAAGTATCACCACCGCTGTAATAAAATTGATATATAATACCCAGTGCAATTGCTCCCAAAATTTTCAGGGTGAGCGCCAGAAAAAAATACGACTTGGTATTCTCATCCGTTGCATATGGCTTCACAAAATAACTTATCATGTAAACAATCATGATAACCAAAGGGGTCACGATCAGGTCACGAAATTCCAAAGTATTGGAGTTTAGTATGTTTCATTAATTTTAGCTTTAATCCAATGCAAAAGAAGTATATTTTTGATTACCTCGCCTCCTGCAACATGTGCGGAAACGGCAATTATAAAATCCTCGGAAAACGGCTTAATCAGACTCAAGGTAAAAATCCGCGCAACAAAATTGGAATAACCACAACTATAGTTAAATGTGAAAAATGCGGCCTGATTTACCCTAATCCTTTCCCCATACCCGAAAAATTGAGTGATCATTATGGTATGCCTCCCGAACTTTACTGGAAAGATGAGTATTTTACTCACGACTCAACTTATTTTCAAAGTGAAATCAATACACTCAAGACACTATATGCGTTTAAAGCCAATGATCGCGCTCTCGACATTGGAGCTGGCATTGGCAAGTGTATGATTTCATTGGCCAATGCTGGCTTTGATGTCTATGGACTTGAACCCTCGGAGCCTTTTTATAGGAAGGCAATTGACAAAATGAAAATTGAGCCCAATAAGTTGCAGTTATCTTCCATCGAAACGTCAAGCTATCCTCATAACCATTTCGATTTTATAACATTTGGTGCAGTACTTGAACATTTGTACAATCCCTCATCCTCTATTCAAAAAGCCTTGGAATGGCTCAAAGTTGGCGGGATAATGCAAATAGAGGTTCCTTCATCAGACTGGCTTATCAATAAATTATTGAATCTTTTTTACAAAATCAAAGGACTCGATTATGTGGCTAATATAAGTCCTATGCACGAACCTTTTCACTTATACGAGTTCTCGTTGAACTCGTTTATTGAGCATAGTAAAAGCAGTAACTATACAATTATCCATCACGAGTACTATGTTGCCCAAACATACATGCCGCGAATTTTAAATTTTGTTCTGGTACCGTGGATGAAAAAGACCAAAACAGGAATGCAATTGTGTGTTTGGTTGAAAAAAAAGTAGTGCTAGTCTTTGCTTGCTTTTTCCAGCCTCGCGAGCCTCCGCTTGGCATCCTTATAAGCTTCTTCCTTTTTTCCCGCCTTTTTCTTGACCATTGTAAAATACTTTTTCGCAGCTGCTTTGTCTCCCGTTTGCTGCGAAATCTCCCCCAAAGAAATCAGGGCATACAAATAATACCCTGAGTCAGTAGCGCCTGCTTCTTCAGAAAATTTCACAGTTCGCTGGTAATATTTCTTTGCGTCGTCCCACTTTCGCTGAGCATCATAAAGTTGTGCCAGAAAGAAAGATGCATAGCGGCCACTTACAGCTTCATAGCCAAACCTCCCGCTGTCGATACGCTGCATGATTTGCTTGCACTGTTCTTCCATTTTGGGGTGAACTCCCAGCGTATAAAGCATACGGGCATAATACCTGTGAAAATAGGGATTGTCGGGATAGGTTTGATGCAAATACTCAGCAATCTGATACGCCCGCTGTGGATCGTTTTCATAACCAGCCAATATCCGCATCAGCCAAACCATTGCCTCGGTCCGCGTATAGAATGCATTGTATGAGACTTCCTTCAGTTGTTTTAGTCCTAATTTCTTATCGCCATGACGAAAAAACCAAAAGATCGGCTTTAGCGACTTATAGTTTTCGGGCACCCACTCCCTGAAATAATTATACAACGCATCACCAAACTGCAGCTCAGGACTCAGGTTGTTCTTTTCGCGGCACTCCTCCATATATTTCAACGCAGCCTTGCCTTCGCTGGCAGCTTTCACCCAGTTCTTTCGGTCGGCATCGGCATACAATTCTCCCTTAAACCCATATGCAGCAGCCAAAAAGAAGGAAGCCTCGGTCTTATATTCCGGAAAATTCTTGTGCAGGTTATGTGCAATTTGAATAGCACTGTCCATGTAGGCCAGAAACTTTTCATCGTATTTCGTTTCCTTCATGTTGGGCACAATTTTCCACCACTCGGCAAGGCCCATCAAAAAATAAGGCAATGGATGCCAGCGGTACTTCTGCTTAAAATCGCGAAACTGTTCCTGGGCTTTTTCAAAATTGAAATTATACAAGTTGTTCATGGCTGCCGTGGCCTCAAACTGAACACTGATATCAGAGATTAGAATTACCGTAGTATCCTTCCTTGCCTTACGTTGGCCAAAGAGGGTAGTAGCAGAAAAAACAATAAGGAGAGAAAAAAGCACAGCCCGAGACAAGCTCTTCATCAGAAATCGGAATCCAACCAGGTGATTACTCTTAAACCAGAACCTCATCTATTAAAAAAAAATTACATCTTTGGATTATACCCACAGTACCACGTGCAAACTTCACTATTTTCTTCCGATAAAAAATTAACTTTTATCACCCTTTGTCTCATCTCCGTCTTATTACTGTATGTAAAAAAATCTTTCATAGAGTACGAAACTGCCGCATTTGAGTTTCTCCAGGACCGGCCGGAGGGCATGGTACTTCGACTGATAAGTGCGCTCCAGTTTATGGCTATTCCCTTTATTTATTTGTGGAAGTTTACCGTCATAGGGTTTGTGCTTTGGGTAGGGTGCTTCCTTTTTGGTTACCGCATTACTTTCACCCAGTGCTGGAGTGTGGTGATGGCCGCAGAGTTCGTTTTCATTTTACCAGAGATCATCAAAATCGGCTGGTTTCTAATAGTACAGCGAGATCCTTCTTTGCCAGAAGTCCAATCATTCTATCCGCTTTCGCTAATGAATCTCTTCGATTATACCTTGATCAATAAAAGGTTTGCTTATCCGTTGCGAGCACTTAGCGTGTTTGAGGTTCTTTACGTACTTATTTTGGTGCGAGGAGTAAACCACTATTCATTTCAAATCCATAAGCAGAAAAGTGCTACCTGGTGGATTGTGTCCTGTTCATACGTGTTGATTTTTTTTCTGTGGCTGATTTTTTATATGATCGTTTACAAATAATCATTTAAAGTAGTTTCTTATCTCACCACAGACTTTTTCAATTTCCTCCTTTTTCAAACCTGGCCATATAGGTAAACTCAACACTTCGTTACTTAGTTTCTCCGCAATCGGCAAGCTCCCTTTCTTATAACCAAGATGACCAAAGGCTTTTTGCAAATGAACCGCAACCGGATAATGAATGGCCGTCTCAATGCCTTTCTTTTCCAAAAATTTCTTGAGCTTGGCCCGGTGAGTTGTCTGAATAACGAATAAATGAAAGACCGGCCTGACAACTTCGCTTTCTCCCGGTGGTAATTGAATATCCTCAACGTTATACAACTCCCTGAGATAACTGGTCGCGTTTTGCCTCCGCTTACGATTCCACTCTTCCAGTTTCCTCAATTTTATACGCAACACTGCTGCCTGCAATTCGTCAAGTCGCGAATTAACTCCCGCGATAACGTGTTCATCCCGTTTTTCTGATCCATAGTTGCGGAAGGCTCTGGCAAATTGATAAGCCCTTTTATCATTGGTCACAATCGCGCCGCCATCTCCCAAAGCTCCAAGGTTTTTCGTTGGATAAAAACTGGTCGCGTTGCAATGTCCCCAGCTACCTGTCATTTTATTTTTGAAAGTTGCGCCCTGTGCCTGAGCATTGTCCTCTGCTACAAACAAATTATCCTTCTTCGCAATGGCAATGATCCTGTCCATAACGCAGGGATGACCATATAAATGAACCGGTACAATAGCTCTTGTCCTTGGGGTGATGACATTTTCAATCTGCAACGGATCGATATTGTAAGTCATTGGATCAACTTCGGCTGGAACAGGTTTGGCCCCGGCATTTAGTACTGCTAGCCAGGTAGCCTGACAAGTATGTGAAGGCACAATCACCTCATCTCCACGCCCGATACCCAATGCTTTGAGCGAAATCAAAATAGCATCGTGACCATTGCCAACCGCTGCACAATATCTCGTTTTTTGATAAGCGGCAAATTCGTCTTCGAAGGAATTTACCTCATCACCCGACACAAACCGGCCACTTTGTATCGTTTTAAGAATTGCTCCCTTCAATTTACGCTCTATTGACTGATGCTGACGCTCAAGCGAAAGAAATGGCACGCGGTACATAACCCGAAAATACGCCTTCGGGTAAACACGATGGCATTTTCAACACATTTAATTTTCTTATTTTCGCCCCTCATTTAATTCAATCATGAACTTTCAAAAAGCCAATAATATCTTCGGATGGGCAGTGTTTGCCATAGCGTTGCTGACGTATTTTTTAACCATGGAAGAAACCGCCAGCTATTGGGATTGCGGCGAGTTTATTGCGGTATCGTACAAGCTGCAAGTGCCCCACCCGCCAGGCGCCCCACTCTTTTTGCTGATGGGTAGGGCATTCTCGTTCCTCGCGTTAGGCGATGTAACTAAGGTTGCCTATTGGATTAATTTCATGAGCGTGCTGGCAAGCGCGTTCACGATCTTGTTTTTGTTCTGGTCCATCACTCTTTTTGGCCGCAAACTGATGGGCCTCAAGAAAGACACCGACATCGCTCCCGGTCAGGTTTGGACACTTATGGGCGCCGGCCTTGTGGGGGCTCTGGCGTATACTTTCTCAGATTCGTTCTGGTTCTCTGCAGTGGAAGCAGAGGTTTACGGCATGTCGTCATTCTTCACCGCCTTTGTAGTTTGGGGAGTTTTGAAGTGGGATGTTATTGAAGACGAAAGCAAGGCCAACCGCTGGCTGCTATTGGTGGCTTACATGATTGGCCTTTCCATTGGCGTTCACATGCTCAACCTCGTTACGCTTCCAGCTCTCGGTCTGATTTATTATTTCAAAAAATTCAAAACTACCACCTGGGGTGTAATTGCCACCCTTGCTTTGAGCAGCGGAATCGTTTTATTCATCAATGACTTTATTGTACCTGGATTACCAACGCTGGCAGGACATTTCGAATTGTTTTTTGTAAACACGCTGGGAATGTTCTTCGGCTCCGGAGCACTCGTCTTTTCTCTGCTTGTTATCGGTGCATTGATCTATGGTCTATATTTCACTCAAAAACATAATAAGCCTGTATGGAACACCTTCCTGCTGGCTACTAGTTTTATTTTGATTGGTTATGGATCTTATTCTACTGTCGTAATTCGTTCTAACTACAACACGCTTATCGATGAAAACTCACCGAAGGATGTAATGAGTTTTGTGAGGTATTTGAAACGTGAGCAGTATGGCAGCCGTCCGTTGTTGTTTGGGCCTTATTTCACGGCCAAACCTATTGGTGTAAAGTATGGAGAGGCATCTTATGTGAAAGGTAAAGACCGGTACGAGCCAAGTGAGCGTAAATTTGAATATGAATATGAGCCCGGAGAATCTACCTTACTTCCCCGCGCATGGAATGCTGACCATGCCGAGACCTACCGCAGCCTTATGGGCCTCGCACCAGGACAAAAGCCCACTTTCGCACAGGATAAATTTGATTATATGTTTCGCCGGCAAATCGGGCACATGTACATGCGTTACTTCATGTGGAATTTTGCAGGCCGCGAAAGTGACGAACAGGGAGCTGGCTGGCTGAGGCCAAGCGAATGGTTCAAAAAATTGCCATCAACCCTCGCCGAAAACAGAGGTAGAAATAACTTCTTCATGATTCCCTTCATCCTTGGGCTCATCGGAATGTTTTATCAGTTTACTAAAGACACAAAAAACTTCTCGGTTGTCGCTTTGCTTTTTGTAATGACAGGTGTAGCCATTGTCGTCTATCTGAATTCTCCGCCTACCGAGCCACGCGAACGCGACTACATTTACGCTGGCTCATACTATGCTTTTGCATTTTGGATTGGACTCGCTGTGATCGGGATGGCTGAATTTTTTGGAAGGTTTATTAAAAATGCCAGGGTCGCAACTATTGCTGCAACACTGATCGGACTTAGTGCTCCGGTACTAATGGCCAAAGACGGATGGGACGACCATAACCGCAGCAACCGCTTTTTCTCGGTAGACTCTGCGTCCAATTATTTGGAATCATGCGATCCTAACGGAGTGCTTTATACCGGTGGCGATAACGACACTTTCCCCTTATGGTATGCTCAGGAAACTGAAGCCATTCGAAACGACATGCGCGTGCTGGTGTTGAGCTACTACAATACAGACTGGTATATTGAACAGAGTGCACGCAAAGCTTACCAGTCTGAGCCACTCAAATACACCTTGCCTTTAAAGGAGTATCAGCAGGGAGGACTTAACGATTACTTGCCATTTGCTGACTTGAAATTGAAAAGCATCGATGCAAAAGAATACCTCGAATTACTTGCCAAGAGATATCCACAACTGAATGACGGCGAGCGCAACATTGTGCCGAGCCGTATCATCACTATCCCTGTTGATAAGAAAGC
The DNA here is from genome assembly GCA_013285945.1 of Bacteroidota bacterium. Classification (GTDB taxonomy): domain Bacteria; phylum Bacteroidota; class Bacteroidia; order Cytophagales; family Cyclobacteriaceae; genus ELB16-189. Next base: position 36,445 of record JABDGP010000027.1, read on the forward strand.
CATCCTTGCAATGGGCATTATTCCAAAAGGAATGGACAGTTTGGTAGTGGACGAAATGAAGATCAAGGTATTGCACGGCGGCTTGGAGAAGAAGGATTTGGCTATGCTCGATTTTCTCGTGTCATGCAATTGGCAGCGACCTATTTATCTTAACAACACGTCACTTTCACAAGTCAATATTGACCTAAGCCCGTACGCGATACAAGTTGGAAACGCATATCGCATTTTGCCTGTACGCAACCCTCGCAAAGACCGTGATTATCTTGTAGACACTGATAAAAGCTTGGACGTGATGATGAATAAATTTCGCTATCGCGGATTGGACGACCCAAGTGTTTACTATAATGACGACTATAAAGGGTTCGTTCTCAACCACCGAAGCTCAATTAATACAGTGGCCCAGGCACTGATCGATAAGGGAGAGATCGAAAATGCTAAAAAATTGATTCTGTTTTCGTTGACCAAAATGCCCGACAATGTTGTGAATTATGACTTCACAGCTGCCGAGACAGTTAACCTCCTCTTCAAAGTCGGGGAAAAAGCGAAAGCTATAGAGGTTTCAAAAACGCTGGGCGATCGTGCGATTGAAATGGCCACTTATCTTGCTCATGAAGGTGGCGGATTATCTAATGACTTAAGAAATAATTTAGTTGTGCTTAATATTTTGCAGCGCGCGCTCTATGAAAATGGAGAAAACGAACTGGCTAAAAAGTACGAGGATGCATATACTAAATTATTGACCAGTCTTCAGATCAATGATGGCGGTCAACGCAGCGATTACTAAATATCAGGCTGCAAGTTCATAGCTTGCAGCTACTTTTTTGCTATCAAAAACAGATCAAGCGCTTTTGCTGCATCATTAGTTAGCAGGTAATCCTCCTGACGAATACTCGCAACCAGATCATCGGCAGCTTCCTGCAGTTTATTTCGGTTGAGTCGATTCATTATTTCGTAAGGAACGCGAAGCACCGATGCCGGAAGTTTGTGCTGCAAATCCAAAATATCCCAGCGCATCATTTTATCAACCGATTTTTTATTGCGGTCATAATATTGCATCACCTTTTCATTGCCGGTGATGCCTTTCATTTCAGCTGAGCCAAAATATTTCCGCGCTAACGAGGTGAGTTCCTCGGCTGTATACTCCCGTTCGTGCCACGGATTACGCGAAAGCGACATGGGACGATTTGGTGTAGTTAACAGCGCAAATCCTCCCGGTTTCAAAACCCTGCTTATTTCTCTTAAGAAACGATGGTCATCGGCTATATGCTCGATCACCTGAAAACTTACAACACGATCAAATGAATTATCATCATAAGGCAGTGGTGGAATATTTCCACTTATAAAATCCCCGGTAGGGAATGCCTTTTTTAAACCTTCTACAACAGAAGAAATCTTATCGATAGCCGAATACTTTTCAACTTTAGGCATCAACAGGTTAATGCCCCGGCCTTCGCCACAGCCTACCTCAAGCAAATGCCCTCGCACCTGATCCGCTGCCAGCACATATGCTCTCAGCAAACGCTGGTGAATTGGGTTGTCTGACGTGATTGTTTCGGAGGCAATCTCGGTAGTATAAACAGCCATTGTAAAATTTTGTGGGGCAAAAATAACTCAATTCACTAGATTTAACGTTTGAAATAAACGTGAACCGGAGAAATATGAGACAATCAATATTCCTTTTACTGCTATTGGTTATTTCGAAGCTTGCTTTTGGGCAGTCGATTGCTGCAAGCAATTTTAACTATTGGTATAATCCGCAAAATGAAGTAGATCTTCAACTGCGCCCAGTTCGGGCAGCCAACAAAATTTTGTTGCGTTATGCACTTGTGACACGGCAGGGAAGCCCCGAAAAGTATTCAATTGCATGGGAGAGAAGAGAATCTTATGTGGAACGCGAAAGCAGCCAGATAATAGAAAAGGATTCCGTTCTTTCAATGAGCGGAAACGATAAACGTGGCTTCTTTTCCTTTGATATCCCCGATAAGCCCTGGCTTTTGGTCGCTCATGTAATCAACAACGACAGCAAAAAAATCTGGACATATTTTAAACAAATCGAATCGATCTACCCCGTAGACGGATGGATTGAAACCGGCGATGGTGTAATTACAGAAAATCATTTAAGCAGAAACAAGGAATATGTGGCCCGCAGTGCAGATGGCAAACCACTCATCGTTTCTTATTACAATACGGTCTTCCCGCCTGCTCTTCCACCATTCGCTGAAAAAGAAGGGCGCAACGAAAGGTTCTTTTTCCATGATTCCGTCTTTCATGTTGCGAGTGGCAACAAATTCCTTCCAAGAAAAGAAGGGCTTTACCTTTTTCAGGAAGATACCGCGGCAGCACGCGGGTTTTCATATCGTGTAGTAAAAGAAAATTTTCCAAAGTTCACCAAGATCGATGAACTCGTTCCTCCACTTATCTTAATTACTACCCCAGAAGAGTTTAATGACTTATCCAATG
>JABDGP010000028.1 GCA_013285945.1 Bacteroidota bacterium
GCTGTAGCCTCGTTCACTACTTCCTCATTGTTGGTATCTGAAAAGCGGAATAGCTCTTCAAACTGATCAATGAGAAAAAAGACGTTTTCGTTCTCGTCTTGCTGAATGTACCGTGCTATTTCAACCAAACCATTAGGCCCGCTGCGAAGCACAGAATTAATAATTGCTCGGTGAATGTGCCGGTCATCTTCTTCAATACGGCCCAGTTGGCTAAGCGAAGCAAGAATAGATTCAGTAAGGTTATTAATGGGCGAATTTCCGGGACGTGCTGTAAGGATTTTCCAGAAGGGGCCAGTTTGTGTTGTGAAACCGCCATAAAGTACGGGAAGAAGCCCGCAAAACATCAAACTCGACTTACCGCTGCCCGAATAGCCCATCACCGTGACTGAGCGATGCTGCGAAAGTTTTAGCAATATATCATCCACCTGACCTTCGCGACCAAAAAAGAGATAACACTCTTCCATGGTAAACGGACGAAGCCCCGGAAATGGATTAGTCCCGATCTTGTCGTCTGAAAACAAGTCTTCGGGAGCTGATTCATCCATCATGCCAACCTTGACAGGTGAATTAAGCATTTCTTATCGAGTACAATATTTATCAAAAAAACGAAAGTTGAAGGAGATCAACCCTAGTCTTCCAGTTAAAAAATCAAAGATAGAACCTTATCCTACGTCAAAAAATGTAAAATTTAGGGAATTTCAAACAAATTGCAAAAACTTGTCGGTCAACTTCACATTATCCGACAGCAATTCGTAAAACTGATCTTTGTTGATTTTAAGCAAAATCGTCTCTTCCTTGGCCACCAGAAGGTTGGTATTTATAAAGCCGGGAGCCGATAGCATCTCCCCCACAAACTGTCCTTTTCCAAAATCACGTACATACCGGCTTTTTTCATAATACTGCACTGATCCATTATAAATGATGAAAAAATCGTTGTTCAGTCTCTCATCCACGGATAAAAATTCATCCGCTTTTAATTTCTGTTCTCTTGCGATATCGGCTAGGTACGAAAGCGTGAGACCCGGGATGCCATAGAAAACACTAATATTTTGAAAAAACGCTGCTTTCTCGTAAAGCATCAGTTTATTATCCTGATGGTCTTTTAATACAGCCCGATCAAGCCAGCGCGAGTGATCTTCATCAAGCCTGCGGGAGTTTACTTCATAAAGACGCGGGTCAATTTGATGCAAGGCCCAGCCTGCGATCTCGCGGATCAGTCTGTCGGGGTTGAAAAGCTGAGCAATCAGGTCTAGAGTAAATTCAGATATCTTCTGCATGCCAATCTGATGAATTACAGTGGCTCTTGTCCAGCGATTGGTCTGCGTAAAGTCACGGTTGATCAAAAATTTGAGTACCAGCTTTTCGTCAAGATTTACCCGAGGATAAAAGACTTCCAGTCTGTTGATTTTTTCGCTGTCACTGATTTCGTCCAATACCGGAATAACACGAATCTTTAATTGCTCAGAAAGGAACACATCAAGCAATTCCACCGCATAGGTAGTACCTTCAGATGTACCGCTCTCAATATTCTCCTTCACTAATTGTATTGACCTCGTATCGTACAACATGGCCAGCAGCATATAGATGTGCTCAATATCGTGGTTGATCTCTTCGCGTAATGATGCTCGTACTTGCGAGCTGCGCTGATCTTCGCCCAACTCCCTAATGGCGTTCAGGTTCCAAGCTAAGTCAGCAATGTCAGTCTCAATTGCATATTTGATACGGGTGATCTGAGCAATACCAGCTTTAAAGCCACATTCGCCAAGGGATAACAACACTTGCGAAACAATACCTTTATCGGGATAGTCGATTTTACCCCACAACAAGTCTTTAGCACGCTGTCCGCCAATGCGGCCCAATACTTGAATGATGCGCATCATCGTCTGCGTATTTTGTCCCAACCGGTAGAAGCCACTATCAAGATAACTTAGCGCCTGGCCGCCCATCAATGTAAGCGAGTTCATCGCCAGGTTGGAATATTGCGGATTGTTGAGGTTATCAATTACCGCATTGATAACCTCACCATTAAATCTTTTGGAAGCAGTAGCCAAAGCAGTTCTTCGCACTTTGGGGTCAGATTCGTATAACAGTTCCACCAGAAAAGAGATGTTCTCTTCGGAAGAAGAGTGCAGTAAAAGTTCGGCTGCATATTGCCTATCTCCTACTTGAGCAGAACGAGCCAGTTTTTGAATTCTAAACTTGGTAATCTCACCGCCACTCTTCAGTATTTGCTCTATATCTATAGCTGATAAAATATTTTTTCCTTCACCGCTCACCCTGGACTTATCTAACCGAATCACATAGTTTTCAGAAACGGAAAGCCCTTTCATCTCATTCATTCTGCGCTGAGCATAATCCTGAGCTTCTTCCTGGCCGTTCTTCATCAATGAATTAACCCACACACCAACACGTGATGGATTTAGTTTTTCCAAAAGCTTAAAAGAAAAGACTGCTTTGGAAGTTTTAGAGTCTGTCAATCGTTCTTCAAGAGTGGACGTAATTTGAGCAAAACCAATCTCTAACTTATCCTGGTGAAACTCAGAGCTCTCGAGCTTGGATCGGATCTTATTTTTATAGCCGCCATAAAGGTTGCGTGCGAGCAGCATATATACAGCGCCTAGGCCTAAGATTATTGGTGGTATCCATGATATTTTAAAAAAAACCAATAAGCCGAAAAGGAATACCAAAAGGCCGGCAATAAATCTGCCTGACTCGTTGATCACACCTTCAATTTTGGATTGAATACCAAATCGATAACGCCCGTCCAGAGGTATAAACAATAGCTTATACACCGGGTTTTCGAGTGACTCGCGTAGTGTGCCGTTGAAAAGGCGGGTCAATGCAATGAATAAAAAGAAGAAGACATAAGCCTGCGGACTTGTCTGAAGAGAATATCCGAAAAACGAACTTGTGATAAACGAACCAAATGCAAAAATACAGGTGACAATCGGCAGGATGATCAGCGAAACGCGAATGCCATAAGTGCCCAGGATGCGGTCATTCACAAATGTCTGCATGATCAAACTCAGCAAATAAATCGTTCCGTTGAAATAGGCCAGAAAGTTTGTCAAGTCGCGCTGAACCGGGTATTGCTGGTTGAGCAACGTTTGAAATGAGTATTGGTTAAAAATAAAAGTAACCATCGAAACGATCAGGAACCAGGCAAGCAAAACGATGTATTTGTCCTGAAACATCCTTCCGAATCCGGTCTCATATCTTATGGTATTGTCAAATTCCTTAGGATCGTTTTTGGTCAATTTAAACCGGGATGCAATGATGATGATGAATATGAGTGATATGATAATACTGATGTTGCACACAATCAGGTAATCTGCTGTATTCTTAAAAAGAAAGGCTGTAAAGGGAATAAAAAAATTGGCAAGGATAATTGCCACCAACTGTCCGGTATCAATCCAACCAATAATTCGCTTGGACTGTTTGAAATTAAAAAGCCTCCCGAAAATCCCCCAATAGCAAAGCAACAAAACTGCAGTAACCGGCCCCGTAAGGCAATACATGAGAAACAGAACTTTGTTGTGCAGCGAAGGATCGCCAAATCGATACAAATAGTAAACGAGTGAGGTAATCAGCACAATCATAGCCATGCTGGCAATGGTGAGCGACACAAATTTCACCCGGTTTTGAAAAAACGAAAAGACCACCGTAGAAGCAATACCCAAAACACCAGAAGCCAGAAAGGCCTGGTTGATGTGGCTGCTCATCTGGTTAAGAAAAAGCGATTCTGCCGTTACCTGAAAAGTGGCGATATAAGTACCAAAGAAAAAACCGGTGGCCAACATCAAGGCAACCTGGCCGCGCTCATCTGCATTAGGGCTTAAAAAACTTAAAACGCTCTTTTTCACAACATGAAATTATAACTTAACAACAGAAAAGAAAAATCGCCCTTTATTTTTAGCACTATGACAGGCTATTTACAATCGTTGCAGCCTGCGAAATACTGGCAACGGTTGCGTAAATATTTACTCATGGCCATTTCGTTCGGGCGGCTAGCGGTGTTATCTTTGAAATAAAAAAGTATGGCAAAAGCAATTACCAAACCTGCAAAAGCACCGGTTAAAAAGACTGTTAAAGCAAGCGCACCGGCAATTGTCAAAACCGCCGAAGGCATCCTGAGCAAACTGAAAGCATTGAACATTGAACATCAACTTCAGGCCGATATTGCCTGGTGCCTTGGCAGCTATAGTCACGATCATAATCCTGTAGGTTTGTATGATGTTGCCTCTCGGGCACTTAAGGTTTTCAAAGCTGAGCTCGCAAAGAAGACCAAGGGCGTTACTGCCAAACTGGTCACAGATATTGAAAACACGCTGGCAACAAAATAACTCTTTGGTCAAATCATATGGGTGACGTTGTCTAGCTTGCCCTCATATTTCTGACATTCAATTCCAAACGTTCTTAGGAAATCAACGCCTTCGTCCGAGGCAAGGCCTTTGTATTCGGCATACGAGTTGAAATAAATCACGCGGTTGATACCCATGCTGTAAATAATTCGCGCACAAGCTAAACAAGGCGAAAGCGTAACATATAAAGTCGCGCCATCAACAGAGGTTTTGTTTTTTACGGCATAAAGAATTGCATTTTGCTCGGCATGAATAGCCAATGAGCAGCTTCCTTTCGAGTCGCGCGGACAGCCATTCTGCGGCCACAATTCATCACAATTATGTGTGCCACTGGGCGGGCCATTATAGCCAATAGAGATAATGCGGGTATCCTTGGTAAGCACGGCACCAACATGGCGCCTGATGCAATGCGAGCGCTTGGCCAGATTAACAGCCAACTCCATATATATATCATCAAAGGCCGGGCGTGGATCCATCATTAAATAGTTGTAAAGCTGATTGGCAAAAATACTGAATGAATTCAATTTCCTATCTTCGCTTTAAAATGTTGGCCGCATGAAGGTTTTGTTCCAGTCCGTTTTGTTGACTGTCATTTTTTCAACGTACGCCTTTTCACAAGAGACAGCCAAGCCAAGGCTGAGTCCGCTGGCACTAGCCACTGCACACTACAAAGACACCTATTTAAAGATTGTTTATTCACAGCCGCAAAAACATGCACGCGAAGTTTTTGGCAAACTCGTGCCTTATGATCAGGTATGGCGAACCGGTGCAAATGAAGCAACTGAAGTCACCCTCACAAAAGAGATTTTAATTAACGGCACAACTCTTAAGGCAGGAACCTATTCCTTGTTTACAATTCCCGGTAGGGAAAAATGGACTGTAATTATCAACAGCGACTTGGGTTTATGGGGATCTTACAACTACAATTCAAAAGCAGATGTATTGCGATTCGATGTACCTGCAAAATTAATAGCCGACAATGTCGTTTATGACTCATTCACAATTCGCATTGACCAAAAAACGGACACGGCAGAAGTATTTTTACTTTGGGACAAAACCCAGATCGATTTCCCCATCCAATTTATAGAACCAAAGCCATGACTAAGAATTTAGCCGGATTGCTTTTTTTGTTCTCCTTTTTAACCGCTGCCGGTCAGGACATCTCTGAACTCCCGCGCAGAAACGGATTTAAAGACATTAAGCTTGGGAGTCCGGTAGACAGTGTGAAAGGCGCATCATTCAAAAAAGACTTTACAGAACTGAAAGAGTTTGAGGCAAAACTTTATGAAGTGAAGAATCCGGCATACGAAAAAATAGGCGAAGCGGAGGTGAATGGCGTGGAGCTTAAGGTTTATAAAGGATTGATATACGAAATCATTGTTACTACACCCAAAGACCCGCGGATAATGCGGGCATTGGAAAAACTGTATGGCAAGGCTACGTATAGCATCCGCACCGAAGCATATTACTGGCGTGTGCCAGAGCAGATATCTCTAGTGTACAAAGGCAACCGCAAAGAAGTAACGCTTACTTATCATTCCTACCCGCTCATTAAAAAGATGTATGCCGACAAGAAGAAAAAACTTGAGCAGATCGCTGAAGATTTTTAGAGACTAGTCGTTTGTTTTTACTTGCCATCTACAATTTCTGTAATCGGCTGACCCGTACAGCCACTAGGGAATTTTATCTTCAGCAACACCGAAAGCGTTGGAGCAACGTCTGTAATTGCGTGGTAGGTTGCTGAACTTCCTTTGCGAATGCCTTTACCAAAAAATAAGACAGGCACATTAGTATCATAGGTATATGAAGAGCCATGCGTTGTTCCCTGGGCACCGCCACCACTCACCCAGCCTGGCTCCAGCTCATAGGCAATATCACCACTACGTTTGTGATTGTATCCACGCACAATCATACCTTTAACACCCGTAGCGTTGTAACTCCCCTGCTTTAAAACACTTTTGGTATACACTTGCGCTACTCCCTCTTTTGATTGAATATAATTCAAGGCGAGGTCGGAGGCAATTAACAGATCAATGCCTGAGCTTCTTGGGTCTCCAATAAATAGATCCTGATTGAAGAACACCTGGTTATTAGCAACAGCTTCTACCAATGTTCTATTGGGGAAATACTTTTGAAGGTATCCATTCAACTCATCTTTCAATGTTTTGGAGTCAGTAAAATTTCCTCCTGGTATACGGTTGTCTTTCAGAGACTGAGGTACCTCTACTACGGCATGATCAGCTGTGAGAAACACGATGTATTTATCTTTTCCCACCTCACTGTCGAGCTTGGCCAATAAGTCTTCAATGTTTTTATCAAGTCGGATGTACGTGTCTTCAATTTCTACAGAGTTCGGTCCAACTCCATGACCAATCAGGTCCGGGCAGGAGTATGATAATGTAAGGAAATCAGTTTGCTCGCCTTTTCCCAAAGCTTCGCCCTTTAGTGCCGCACCAACAAATGCTGTAAGCAAGTCATCGCCCATTGGCGTGTGCGAAAGCAAATCATAGCCGCCGTTATCTGCTTTTAGCATTTTTAGATCGTAAGGAAACACTGGTTTGTCTTTGCCTTTCAGTTTTCTTTCATAAGGCGAATCATCCGGCCCGCTCTCGGTGTATTGCTCTATCGGATAATAGGTTTTCCATTCCTTGTCGAGATAACCATCACTTAACTTAAGCGCATTGAAATTATCAACCCAGGCAGGCAACGCAGACAAGTAATAAGTACTTGAAATAAATTTTCCTGTTTTGGCATCATACCAAAATGCAGCATCGGCCATGTGGCCAGCCGGAAGCACTGCGCCACGATCTTTGATTGAAATACCAATCACTTTTGATTTTTTCTGAGATGATTGCTTTAGTTCATCCGTGATGGTAGTGGACAGCAATCGCCAAGGGCTTACGTCACCATTTCCATCAACACTGCCGACCGGTTTTTGCCGGTCATCCTCCACACAATTCACTTCTTTCTTTGAGTTTTTATCCCACCAGTCGTTTCCAATAATGCCATGAATAGCTGGAGTAGATCCCGTGAAAACGGATGCATGGCCCGGTCCTGTAAAGGTCGGTACATAGTTATAGTGTGCGTTGGTAAGCATGAAGCCATCGTTCATCAGCCGCTTGAATCCGTTCTCGCCAAACTTTTTTTGAAACCGATACAAATATTCCTGCCGCATCTGGTCTACTACAATTCCTACTACCAGTTTCGGTCTGTCCTGACCAAAAGACAAACATACCATTGTCAAACCAAGACAAGTCAGTAAAACTCCTTTCATTTTCATAAAAAATATTCTGGTTCAATTACCTAAAAAAATCCATCATTTCGGCTGAAGCAATATTAAAGTTATATGAACGGCAAATGAATTAATCTCCTTGGCAAACAATCTTAGCAAATTCACTTTCTTCATAAACCTGCTTGCGTAATAGTTTGCCATGACGGTCATAATAAATCACTACTACAATCTGTGCTTCTTCCACTTCTTTTGAAGTAAAAAAAAGAGGCTCATCAGCACTGCCGATATTCTCTACCAATGAAAAGGCCGGTGAAATTATTACTCCGTGGGTGGTGCTGATGGCACCGTAATAATTTTCCTGTTGTATAATGGCTAATTTTTCTTCCGGCCTATCTTTCAGCAAATGAAAATTCTTTATGTGTGCCAGTATCTTTTTTTGTTGCCTGAAATCGATCAGGCTCCATTCAAATCCTAGTCTTGCCCAGATTACATTTTTTGTCCACGGCTGTATTTCGTCAAATTCAAATTTTCCGATTGGCATCGTGTTCCAATCCATTAGTCCGTAAAATCCATTTTTGAATACAATCAGTATTGTACTATCGAGTTGTAAAATATTTCGTTCAAACTCTGGCTTAATCAACTTACCTGACTTAAGATCGTACAGTCCGAATTTTTTATTCTTCAACAAGGAAAGTTGTTGATAATTATTAAGTAATAACTCATCGTATTCCGGCAAAAGTAACGGCTTACCTGATTTATTAAGCAGTCCCTTTTTATTCTTTTTCGTTACGATAAAGTGATCTTCAAATAAGGATTCAATTTTATCATAGTCCTCGCTAAATAATTTTTCACCGGTAGCAATACTAAAAATCGTTTTCCTGTTTTTTTGGTCAACTAAAAAATACCGTATGGAATCAGAAGCTTGAACAAAGTCGATTTTTAAATTTTTATGAAGTGAAAGTTGTGTAGAGGAGTTGACATGAACCCGAACAGAATCACCTCGCCTTGCAAATGCAAGTCCGCGATCAAACCAAATACTGTCTGTCTTTTGTTCAACTATTTTTTTTGAGTGCGTGTCAAATAATACTTGGCCCGAGGCTCCAGTTAACAGCAGCCATTGTTTATAGTATCTGTATTTTTTCCAGGGCATGTTTTCGATATCTGGTGAAAGGCCAGCAAAAATAAATTGATCATTTATTTTCCTAACAAGCCCGAAAGCTGTTTTGGCAAGCGACTGCGGGCCGAGGGGCACGATCCACTCCAGTCTTGAGTTCAGGATGCCCTCAAGGGAGCCGTTGCGAACCAAAAGCATATCATGATCAATCGCCCTTACGTCATCAAATACAAGAGTTTCGGGGAGCACATTACCGTCCGCCACACGCGCCAGTTGCTCGACAGTGCAAATCGTTTTCTTACCGTACTGATCAAGAACTACAACACCTTCAATCATTTGTATAGACTGCCACTGCAGACCGAGCAGCATACGGCCATTTAAGGCAACCAGGCTCAAAAGATTATTTTTTTTGACGACCAAAAACCTGCCGCCAAGCACCCGGATATCTTGTGCACAATCTTTCAAAATCATTTTCCCCGACTTATGCAAAACATGAACACAAGTGCTATCACCAAGTTTCAAAAATCCATAACCGATATTTTTAATAATAGCCGCGCTCGCCAACCATCTTCCGCTCCTGCTTATTAACCCAGCACTCGTCAATAGGATATCGTCTGTGATATATCCACACCGATAGCTTTCATCAATGTTGTCATATTGAGGCGCCAAAGTCTCAGTTCCATTGAGATCCATAAATCCGTACTTTCCATTTTTATAAACAGGAGCCCAAATCAGCTTATTTAGTTCGATTACTTTTTTTAGCGAATCGTTTAGTAAACGTGTAGGGATTTTTTCTTCTGTTTCTCGGCGAATGTGAAATAAAATATTTCGGGCATAGGGCGAAAAGGAGCTGCCCGGGTAAGTCTCGGTAAAATGTATAAAATCCTCAGGAGAGCCACTACTGGTAGTGATTTCAAAAATGTTTTTCTCGGCTTCCAGCCTGAAATGACTGGCAGGGAATTTTTTCAAAAAAGCCAGATAACTGTTTAGTTTTTTATCATGTGTGTATGTTTCAAATAATAATTTCTCCAGTCGGTCTCTGGCTTCTCTCGCCCGATTGGCTTTTGGATATTGCTTAATATAATTTTCAAAAGCCTGGGTGCTATTCACTTTCAGAGCATTCAAAAAGGCGACTTCGTCACGCAACTCTACAGCCATATTCCGTTGGCTTGCAAATTGGTATAGGCCCAGAAAATCATTGTACGACTTCTCGGAATTGATTTGTTTGGCCTCCTCAAATGCAACGCTGTCAATTTTAGACCGAAGGGTAACAATTGATGCACTGTCTACCAAGTTGCGCTTTAATTTATCTTTTTGTTTGGCAGCAGTTGTATTAAAAGTTTTAACAGCACGGATACTATAATAATAAGCCGAGTCAACATGACGGCCAGGGTTATTAAGATCCAAAAACCACCGGGCTACCAAAAGTTCTGCCTCAATATTGAGAGAATCTTTATGTAGAGCCTTCGACAGCAATTGTCGCGCATTTCCCCAGTTACCCACTGCCATTCTTTTTTCCGCCTGCCGAACGGAGCTATTTTGAGCAAACCCGCAGCCCAATGGCAAAAGGAAAAATGTAATCCATAGCGTCTTATAAAAATTGGGAGGTAACATTAGTGTAAAAATAAACTTTCATCATGTGAAAAATCGGAATGCCGTTAATCAATTGATGTAAAATTGCTAATATTGCGCCCTGATTTTAGAGTTCGGGGTGTAGCGCAGCCCGGTTAGCGCATCACGTTAGGGACGTGGAGGTCGGATGTTCGAATCATCTCACCCCGACCAAGGGCTACAGTTGGTAGTCTGTTTTTTCGGTCCCGTAGTTCAATGGATAGAATAGAAGTTTCCTAAACTTTTGATGCAGGTTCGATTCCTGCCGGGACTACTTTTCGAGATTTTCGAACCCTTTGATTTCTTGCTTGAAATCAATTTCATTCTCTTCTTATTAAAGTCGATCACGTTCAATTCTCCTTGAAATTGCTTTTGACCCAAAGAGAATCGAACCCACTTTGGACAGAATGAAAAGTTTATAGATTGCAAAACAGAATTTACATTTCATTTACATTTTTTTACAAGTGATTTTACCCAGCTGGATACAAAGAGTTGTAGTTTGCCAGTCTTCGATCTTTAATCAGTGGGCCATGCTTAAAAACTATTTCACCATCTCCATTCGCAACATTCGTAAGCGAAAGTTTTTTGCGAGCATCAACATATTGGGTATGACTATAGGCATCACCGCTTGTTTGCTCGTTACCCTGTATATAATTGATGAATTTAGTTACGATCGATTCCACGCCAATGCCGATAGGATTTACCAAGTGGGGCTTCACAAGAAGTTTGGGGAGCAAGATGTGCGCAGTCCTTCTATTTGCCCACCCTTGGCTGATGCGATGATTGCGGAGATACCTGAAGTGGAATCTACGCTCAGGTTTCATCGCTGGGGAAAGCCTATTTTTCGATATGGGGAAAAAGCATTTACTGAGGATAAAGTGATTATTACGGAAAGCAACTTTTTTGATTTCTTCTCCTTCAAACTTATTTCAGGCAATACCAAAACTGCCTTAAAGGAACCTAATTCAGTGGTGCTTACCGAGACGACAGCGCGCAAATATTTCGGTGATGAAAACCCGCTTGAGAAATTAATCCTCATGGGCGAAGGTGAAGACAAAGTGCCGTATAAAATAACAGGTGTAGCAGCCGATTGCCCAAACAATTCACATTTTCGTTTTGATGTATTGCTTTCGGATGCCGGGCCAGATAATTACCTCAAAATGAATTACTGGCTTAACAGTGGCGTGTACACGTATTTTATGTTGCGAAAAAACACGTCCGTTTCTGATGTCGATAAAAAATTTGAAAAAATAGTGACTAAAAATGTAGCTGCTGAATTACAGCGATTTCTGGGCAGCAGTCTGGATCAATTTCGCAAAGCAGGTGGAGCTTATAGTTACTATACAACAAAAATCACTGACATCCATTTGAAATCAACTTCACAAGAAGACATAGAGCCGAGTGGAAGCATGATGTACATTTATGTCTTTGGAGGCATTGGCATTTTTATCCTAGCTATCGCCTGCATCAATTTTATGAACATGTCCACCGCGCAATCTGCTTGTCGTGCAAAGGAAGTAGGCTTGCGTAAAACGTTTGGCTCGATTCGTAGCCAGATGATCGGGCAATTTCTTGCTGAGTCTATGCTATACAGTTTAGTGGCTGTTGCTTTGGCTGTAGTACTTTCCTATTTTTTGTTGCCCGCCTTCAACATACTTTCTGGAAAAGAATTGTCCATGATCAATTTATTGGATGTCAAATTCATTTTGGGAGTTGGGTTGATGTTGCTGATTGTTGGTTTGCTGGCAGGGAGCTATCCTGCATTTTACCTTACTTCATTTAGTGCAGTTGACGTTTTGAAGGGGAAAGTCAGCACAGGGCTCAAGAGCAAAGGCATCCGCAGCGCGTTAGTAGTGTTTCAATTTGCCATTTCTATTTTCCTCATCATCGTCACTTCAGTTGTTTATACTCAAATCAATTTCATGCAACAATTGCAAATGGGCATGGACAAGGAAAACGTGTTGGTGATCGAAACCGGGCATCGGCTTGGCAAAAATGGGGAAGCCTTTCGCAATGCATTGGTTCAGCAACCCGAAGTCTCGAAAGTCAGTTTTACCCAAAACAAATTTCCGGGGGGGTACAGTCCTGGGGCGATGCGTTCTGGCAGATCAGGAGGAGATCATTTTGTCGGGATTTACCGAGCCGATTTTGATTTTCAAGATGTGCTGAAGTTTGAGATGAAGGATGGTCGTTATTTTTCAAATGATTTTCCTTCTGATTCTACTGCGGTGGTCATCAACGAAGCGGCTGCAATAGAATTTGGGTTTGATAAAACTGAAGGGCAAGAGGTCCTGCACAGCCCAAATGGTACCTATGTACCAGCTTATGTTATCGGCATTATGAAGGATTTTAATTTTGAAAGCTACCGCGACAAAGTGCGGCCGTTAGCTATTTTTTTATATCGCAGTTCTTTGGGCAACTTGATGGTGCGCTACGAGGGCAGTGCCAAAACAGTGATTGACAACACCGCAAAACTCTGGAAGCAATATGGCAACTCGGAACCATTCGAGTATTCTTTTATGGATGAAAATTTTGACAAACTTTTTCGTTCGGAGCTGAGGATGGAGCAAGTGTTAAGTGTGTTCTCTGGCCTGGCCATATTCATTGCCTGTCTTGGCTTGTTCGCTCTTGCTGCGTTCACGGCTGAACAGCGCACGAAAGAAATTGGCATACGTAAAGTATTGGGTGCCTCGGTAAGTTCGCTTTCCATGATGTTGACTAAAGAACTTATTGTGCTGGTGCTCATCGCCTTCGTACCTGCCACTGTGTTCAGTTGGTGGGTGTCATCCCAGTGGTTGAGCGGATTCGCATATCGCGTAGATATCAATTTATTTGTTTTTATTGTTGCAGGTGCATCTGCCATTGCTATTGCATGGCTTACGGTCGGATATCAGTCAATCAAAGCTGCGAGCGCTAATCCAGTGGATTCACTACGACATGAGTAATTGCTCACTGGACTCGTAATCTCTTGATTCAGAATATATAACAGCTTCAAAGGGTTCGACAATTTGTCCGTCAGGTCTACTTGACCAGACATCAGAGTTTTATTCTTCTGATGTCCTTTTTTATTTCCGCTTAAACCACCACCATTCAAGCATATTAAGGCCACTACCTCATTGACTTTTGTGATTCGATATTGATTTTCTTCAAAAATCAACTTTCCTGGAAATATCGAACCAATGATCCTTTGCTTTATCTCCAAGTTCGCCTTTCTATAAGCCGTGTCAAGGTTCTTTAGCAGCGAACAACTAAATGAAAGGTATCCTTCAAAGTTCTCATCCCCAGAGGCAAGCATTGAAAAAGTGAAAAAGATGAACTGACCAAATTCATAATTCCCTTTTCATAGCACGTCATTGATCATGCACCTTGTTCTGATCCTTGATACGCTCCGTCTTTAAGTACATTATTTTGAAGCCTAAAAGTTGAACGAAATTTTCTATTTTTAAGGTTAATACATAAAGCTTTAGTTGATTCTTTGGGCTCTCGAAACTGGTAATTTTAAAGTTCTTTTTTTGCTACAAGGAGCATACCTAGTGCTGTGAAGATAAGATTTTCAGTTCAATCATCATTTATAACAAATCCGTGGGGCCTGAGCAGTTATTACCCCTCTCAATTCCTATGAAAAATATTTTTCTACTCATCCTAATGTTCGTAACATCTTGCCAATCAACCAAGAAAACGATGGATTATTGGCGCGGTCATTCTAAACAGGAATTGTTGACAGCATGGGGAATACCTGATAAAACATCCGATAACGGTACAACAGAAATGCTGTTGTTTTCCGAAACAATCTATGTACCAGCCGGTACGTATGCTTGGAGCAATAGTAGTTATACGCGTACTCCCTCCCGCACCTACTGGCGTTATCGTATTTTTTTTGTTAAGGATAATAAAATAGTAGACTGGAAAATAGAAACCGGACAAATTCCACCTACTGAAATAGACCTTAATATTTACCGATATTAAGCACCTACCTATACTGATCTTTGACGCGGACTACTTGACAGGATCTTGGTTTGTTCCTTTGAAGGCCGTCCTCATTTTTAGCATCGTTTCCACTTCCATCTTGTCCTCTCTAATTAAAAAAACAATGTTATCATATAATCGAAGACAACATAAAACAGTACTACTGCAAGCATCGAAAGCAAAACCATCAACAATATTTTTTCTAGCTTTTTATTCATAGATATTTTAATGCTTAACGAACCTGATACAGGAGTTGTATAGAGAAGCATGGTTACATTTTTATTACAATTGACTGAAAAAAGAAATCAGCTTGTTTAAAGTGTTCCTTTTCTCTCGTCACCAGCCGCTAGGTGAGGTCTAGCTTGTGGTCTTCTACTTTTTGAATTTCTTTAAGTAAGTGAATCCGCCCAAAAGTGACGCCGGAGCAAATAGAAATATGGCTGTGAATTGCGAGTAATGATTTCCTGTAGTCTTGAATAATGAGAAGGTTGCAAATCCTGCAATTATTCCGGCGAGAACATAATTTATTGCCAATGTTGCTGGCTTTGAGATTAGCTGTGTTAAAAGTCCGCCGATGAAGGAAAATAATAGTCCGTGGATAACTGTCAGTATTATAAAACCCAAAGAAGGATCAGCATGCGGATCAATATCGGACATCCGAAACAACAAAACAGCACTGATAACGAAAATCGCGTAACCTGATATAACCGCAATACTGTTTCTTAAAATATTCATTATCAAAGGCTTTATCATTCAAAGTTTTACCAACCCTCTGCGGATCGCTTCCAGTGCCATCCCTGTACGGCTTTGCACTCGAAACTTCTGAAATAACATTTCGCGATAGCCATCGATAGTGCGTTCGCTAAGCTTCATCATCTTGGCAATTTCCTTGTAGGTAAGATCACTGCAAGCGTGGGTTAGGAATTCTTTCTCTTTGTCTCCGATCTGGATAGTATCCTCATCAAAAGACATCAAGAGTTTTCTAAAACCAATGATACTCGCATCGGAATTATAATAACCCTTTGCATGAACCTCCAACAATGCTTTTTTAAGCTCGTCCGGATGAGTATCCTTAAACAAATAAGCACTACAACCTGCCTTTAGCATTTCAATAATAGTTTGCTCTTTATCATTCATTGATAGCGCAATCAACCTCATTGCAGGATAATTTTTTTTTAGCCATCGTGCAGTCTGGATGCCGTCCATTACTGGCATGGCCACATCTACGAGCATTATTTCCGGAACTCTCGTTGAAGCTTTTAATTTTTCCTGAAGTTCCTTTCCATGAACGGCCTCAACATATACGGTAAACTCGTTGAAATTCTTTAGCAACAGACTGAGTGACTTGCTAAACAGCTGATGATCGTCTACAATTCCAAGAGAAATTTTCTTCATAAGTAAGTAATCATGAAATCATAGCAATCAAGGCTTAAGCCAATGGCACTGACAATAAAAATTTAGCTCCAATTCCCGGTTCGCTTTTCATTATATAATTTCCATCGACAATAGCTGCGCGAACTTTAAGATTCGTGAGTCCCTCCAATTCTTCAACACTAAAGCCTTTCCCGTCATCGGTAATTTCCAGTTTACAAATCCCAGCTTGATATTCTAATAGGACAAAGATATTCTTTGCTTCTGCATGTTTAGTTGCATTTTGAATAAACTGCTGAGCAATTCTAAGAATAATCAGTTGTTTAGTCGGATCAATCTTTATCTCCTCTCCCTTGTGTTCCCATTGAATGTGAAATGTTCCGACGTGGCTAATCGTCTCGATTTCATGCCGGAGGAGAAATGAAAGTGGCTGATCTGCAAAGCCGCGTGAATTTAGTACTCTGGAAAGTCCCCTGAGATCGGCTATAACCTTATTCACCAATTCAATTGTATCCTGGATTTGAGAGGCAGCCTCAGTATCTGCCGGTTTTACTCCATAGAGTGTCAGGTTAACCACAGCTAAAATCTGAGAAATATTATTATGTATGAGATGGGCAGTATCATTAAATGTCTTCTCTTGCACTTCGAGCTTTACCCTCAGTATTTCATTTTCTTCTCTAATCTTGTTGCGAAAGCGAAAAGCCACGAAAACAGCCAGAACACAGAAAAGAATAATACCAGCAATCAAAAGCTCATTTTCCATGAATGTCATCAAAAAAAATAATCCCAATTTAATTCAAAAGCGATTTTATCGGGTCAATAATGTTGATTTATTTCCTCAATTTCAATGAGAGTCTAATTTCCAAACAAGTGTTTCAAGTAAACGAATAGCTCTGTTGCTCTTCATATTTTTCATAAAACTGCTCACCTTGCTTGCTGATGATGGATATAAGGCACAAGGAGGTACGAATTATTCCTTTTGATAACTACCAATAGTAATGTCACTCACTCTTACTCAAACTCTCTTTCTTGCCATTGGTACAAGCATCAGTGCCGTGGGCCTGAGTGTCATTGGCCTGCGCACGCTTCGGTGGATGTGGAAGAAATGCCTTGGAAGGAAGGCAGAAGGATTTTAGAATGCTTTCATTTTGCCCGATCATATTGTACAGGCCAAATCATATTCTCTCCTAAATGCTTTGCCGCATGCATTGGAAAATACGGGTCTCGAAGAAATTCTCTGGCCATCAATATGAGGTCTGCATTTCCTGAAGTCAATATTTCTTCGGCCTGGTCAACCGAAGTTATCAATCCAACTGCTGCGGTAAGTACATTCGCTTCTTTTTTAATGCGGTCTGCAAAAGGTACCTGGTATCCAGGGCCAAGCGAAATTTTCTGATGTGGTACAACTCCGCCCGATGAACAGTCGATTACATCAACTCCCTCCTGTTTAAGAATTTTTGCCAGCATAACCGACTCATCAATAGACCAGCCACCGGGGGCCCAATCGGAAGCAGAAATACGTACGAACAGAGGTTTGTTGTGCGACCATACCTCACGGATGTTTTTAACAATATGCAGGAGCAGCCGTATTCGGTTTTCAAACTCGCCACCAAATTGATCGTTTCTTTTATTACTTAACGGAGAAAGAAACTCATGGATGAGATAGCCGTGAGCCGCATGTATTTCAACGACATCATAACCCACCTCAACTGCGCGAACCGTAGCATTCTTGAAGTCTTCAATCACTTGATTGATACCTTCCTCTGTCAGAGCTTGAGGTGCAACTGTTCCGTCAACGAACGATACTGCTGAAGGAGCAAACGATTGCCAGCCGCCTTCTTGCAGTGCCAATTGTTTCCCGCCTTTCCATGGAGCAGCATGACTGGCTTTGCGTCCTGCATGGGCGAGCTGAATACCATATAAACTCCCCTGCGCTTGAATAAACGAGGTGATACTTTTCAATTTGGTAATATGTTCATTTTTCCAAAGTCCCAAGTCTTCTGGTGTGATCCTCCCTTCTGGTGAAACTGCAGTTGCTTCTTGAATGACCAAAGCAGCACCACCAACGGCACGGCTACCCAGATGAACGAGATGCCAGTCGTTGGCAAAACCATCCGTTGAAGAATATTGACACATCGGCGAAACCACAATGCGATTTTTAAATGTTACAGATTTAATAGTTAAGGGTTCGAAGAGCTTTGACATAATTTTGTTGATGGATTTAACTCCCGGTTATTGCAATAACAATTGCGACAGACAGAACGATGCGTCAATGGTTATAGTTCTAATTCTGCCAAGTTAATTTTTTATCTTGAAGCCCCTAGTTTGTCAGAAGTCAATATCTCAAATACCCATTCTGCGATAAATATTTTCTCTAACTTGTTGACGATTAACTAAGGACTACATGACAGAAGAAATTCCACGTAAACTTTTAGATCATGGATTTATCAGTGAAGATCAATATTCAAAAATTCATCTAATTTCTTCAGGAAAGATCGTATCAGTCTTTTATGAACTACGCTCACTCTTTTACCTCGGCGTTTTACTATTCACTTCTGGTGCGGGAATACTTATTTATAAGAATATCGGGGAGTTCGGTCATGTAATAAGTATTATCGTATTGATCCTGCTGACGATTGCATGTTTTTGGTACGTGTATAAGAAGGCGCCAGCATATTCCAATTCATCTGTTATTTCACCAACGCCTTATTTTGACTACATCGTATTGCTGGGCGCGCTCTTGTTCATCTCTGTTCAGGGCTATCTTCAATTTCAGTTTGGAATCTTCAATGAAAACCTGGGACTAAGCACTCTTGTCACGTCTGCTTTCTTTTTTTATGTCGCTTACCGATTTGATCATGCAGGAATTCTATCGCTGGCAATTACAGCATTAGCTTCCTTTTGGAGTATTAGCATATCTCCCCAAAAATGGTATAGCGGCAATTTTCTGTCTTCTTCAAATCTTCACAACACAGCTATCGTTTTCAGCACAGTGGTTGCGGTGGTATCGCTGGGCTTAGACAAGAAGGCAATTAAAACACACTTCACCTTTACCTATCTAAACTTCTGCTCGTTGATTTTTTTTATTGGAGCTATTGCCGGTCTTTTCATTGGCAACCTTTGGGGTGTTTATCTTTTGCTGATTTATAGCGGTTGCGTTTTTACATTTTATGTTGCTCGTTGGAAAAAATCTTTCCTGTTCCTGATCTACGCCTTCATATCAGCTTACATTGGCACTACCTACCTTTTGGCTCGGACAGTATTAAGCGAAGCCATTGAGCTATGGTTCTTGTATTCGATAGTGTCCTGCGGAGGGTTCATTTATTTCATTGTGTCGTTTAAAAATTATTTTAAACAGAAGTCATGAATTTCGCTTACAAGGAAACCGATTTATATAATCTGGTGGTAATAAAAGAAACGAAGCGTTGGTTTAAACAAGGCTTCATCACTGAAGCCCAACAGATTGCAGTTCACAGCGCATATCCAAGCGCGTTTTATCACCCTAACCTGATCATACGTATTCTCCTATTCATAGCTACCCTGTTAGCGCTGTCAGGAGTCTCAGGGATTTTGGGGTTATTGTTCGCCAGTACGGGCGAAGATGTTATTAAAGTCCTTTGCGTGATTTACGGAATTGCTTCATTCTATTTTCTCAAAAAAATATTCATTGAAAATAATAAGCACTATAAGTCTGGCGTGACAGAAGCGTTGTTGTACCATGCATGCGGTTTTGTCATTGGCGGAGTGGCTTTAATGACTGATTTTAATATGTACGCGCTGCTGTTGGTGTGCCTGGTGGTATTTTCTTTTGCAGCTATACGTTACCTTGATTTGATTACAACATTGGCCGCAACTTGTTCATTTGCCGGAATTCTATTTTATGCTTGCTATGACACAGGCGGTTTATTCAGGCAGATTATCCCGTTTGTCATCATGATCAGTTTTCTGATTGTTTATGTATTAGTAAAAAGAATAAAAAAGAAACTGAAGTATAAATTTTGGATCAACAATCTTATGGTTATCGAATCACTTAGTTTATTGTTGGTCTATGCTGCCGGGAATTATTTCGTAGTAAGAGAACTCAGTGTTGACATGATGAATCTGCGACTAGAAGATGGTCAAGAAATGCCTTTCGCATTTTTGTTTTATGGATTTACAGTAATTACTCCGATTGCATTTCTGTTTTTTGGAATAAGAAACAAGGACATCATTTTGTTACGTGTCAGCTTAGTTGCGATTGCCTTTTCCGTTTTTACTTTCAAATACTATTATGGATTCGGGCATCCGGAAATTACACTAACAATAGCGGGGGCAGTCTTGCTGGGTATTTCGATTTTACTTTTCAATTACCTGAAAACAGTTCGACATGGATTTACCCGTGAAAATCATCTTGCTGAAAAATGGGGCAGCCTTAATCTTCAGGCATTTATTGTTTCCCAAACTTTAGGTGGAAATCAGGTGGTCCCAAAAATCGAAACGGGCGAAGGAGGAAAGTTTGGGGGCGGAGGATCAACAGATAGTTTTTGATCACCTCCCCCAAAGTCCATAATAGCTACTTGGCTTGCATTGCAATTTGCCCCAAATGTGAAGCCTTGTGCCCTACCCTGCTAAGCATAACGTTGAGCTTATTTCTGTGAGGCTCTTTCTTAAAATCTTCTTCGGTTACGCTCATATGCCGCCCGAGCCAGTCATTTTCATTCATCGATTTGAAGGCCTCGTCGAGTTTAGCTAAAACTGCTTTCCACTTCTCTGCCAAATCAGTCTTCGACAGATGGCCCGCTTGGTTCGTGCCACGCTCATGGTGGTAAACTTTTGCCAACTCGGGAAACATTCTGTCACTTATTCCAAAGAGTTGCAAAAGAGCATCGTCCGTATCAACGAGGTGACCAAGCAACCACGAAGGTGAGTTGCCATCAGGCACTACAGGTCTTTGAAAATTTTCGTCACTAATCGTTTCAATTACTTTTTGCATTCTACGATTGTACGTGTCCCATTGAATCAGGCAAATGTTGAGTGAGGTCATAGTGTTTGGTTTATTGTATCAACAAGTAACAAAGATGCTAACGGATAGTTCCCGCCGCAGTAAAATCCGAGGCAATAATTATCTTACTTTCGATCGGAAGGATATTTTATTCCAGCCTTGTCTCTAATTCGATCTAATGTTTCCATCAACAACAGTGTATCCGAATGTTTCATCACAGGGCTTTCGACCAATCTTTGCAACAGGCAGTCGGTAACATGCTGCGCCTCATACTCGTATCCATTGCCTTTGGCAGACTCAAACTCGACTGCTTGTCGTGTATCTACTATGCCAGTGTAAAATTCCAAATTAGTTGTAGGCCCATGAAAACGATGAGTTAGTCGAATTCGCCCTGCATCGCCGGCAATGTCTGCGCCAGTGGCAAGATCGGAAGTTAACGATGAAAAAAGCTGCGCATGTTTTCCGGTATTATAATGAAATTGAATGGCACACTGATCATCAACTCCTGTAGAAGCCGTGGTCATATTAGCTTCAATACTGTCGGGTCTTCCCAGTAAATCCAGCGCAAGGAAAACCGGATACACACCAATATCAAGCAGAGAGCCTCCACCAAGGGTCGGATCGAATAACCGTGGTGCAACCGGAGGAGTCGGCTTAAACCCAAACTGCGCGATCACACTCTGAATGGATCCTATCTTTCCTTCGGCAATCATTTTTTTCATCAACTGGTAATGCGGAAGAAACTTCGTCCAGAGAGCTTCCATGATAAATGTGTTTTGTGCTTTCGCGAATACTATCATTTCATTTGCCTGCCGCATGTTCATGGCAAAAGCCTTTTCGCACAGCACTGCTTTTTTGTTTTTTAAGCAAAGAAGTGCATGTTCATAATGAAAAGGATGAGGTGTAGCTATATAAATAACATCTAATTCGGTATTTTCAACAAGAGATTCATAGCTGGTGTGCCGATGTGGAACTGGAAAATCTTTTGAAAAGGTTTCGAGTGAAGATTTCTCTCTGGCGCCAATCGCGATCAGTTCAGCCGATTGAACTAGTCGCAGGTCAGAAGCAAACTTGCGGGCAATCTTTCCGCAACCCAATATTCCCCATCGAATTTTTTTCATGTTGTTTAATGATTCCAATGTCAGCTTCCTTCTTTGTAGGCCAACTTCATAAATTTTTTCACCTCTGCATTCACATCTTCTTTTACAAGCATGCGAAAGTGATGATTAAACTGTTTCGCATCACCTGGAACCTGGGCTATTTTTTGGAAACACAAATTATCGGAGTACGGTCTTTCAAAAGGGAAGACTACATGTATAAAATTCTTTCCAAGTTGCGTAATGTAGGCAATACGTTTTCGAGCAGTGGCAATGCCAATCATACTTTTTGCCGGGTGCACCGTTACCTCACCTATTTGCTTGTATTGTTCAATAAAATAATGGAACAACTCCAAAGTCTGTTCCGATTTGCCATGAAGAAAATCATTGAGTGCTTTATCAACAGAAGACGGCTTGGGACTCATTAGTCATTTATTTAAAATGAATTACAAGGTAATAAAATACTTCCTCTGCTTGTATTAGTAAATCTTACAGCAAACGAAGCGCACATCAATTATTATAGCCAGTGGTCACCCAAATAATTCTTTTTTCATCTCTGTTCTATAAATTCGTAAAAGTTCAGCCTTATAAAATCAAACCCCGCACTATGGATCAGCAAATCATCAACCTCTATGACGAATACACACATAAGCCTTTAACACGTGAAGTTTTTCTTCAAAAGCTGGCCAGGCTTACCGGCAGTACTGCAGCAGCGCTAGCCATATTGCCTTTGATTGAAGTAAACTATGCAAACGCTCAAACCATTCAGGACGGAGACCCAAGGCTATTTACCGAGCATGTTTCTTATCCGGGACAGGGAGCGGAAATGAAAGCTTACGTTGCTCGGCCTAAACAAGAAAAAAAATATCCTGCGGTGATGGTTATTCATGAAAACCGTGGGCTCAATCCACATATCGAAGACGTTACAAGACGGATGGCGCTCGAAGGATTTTTGGCCTTCGCTCCGGATGCTCTCGCGCCACAAGGCGGCACTCCCACCGATCCTGATAAGGCACGGGAATTATTTAGCAAGCTGGATGCACCAACCAACCTGACCAACTTCATCAAAGGGTTTGATTACTTGAAAACAAGAAATGATTGTTCAGGTAATTTCGGTTGCATAGGTTTTTGCTGGGGCGGCGGACTGGCAAATCAATTGGCTGTAAACATGCCTGGCCTCAAAGTAGCAATCCCATTTTATGGTAGGCAGCCAGATGCTGTGGATGTTCCCAAGATCAAGGCCTTCGTTCAGTGTCACTACGGTGCGCTTGACGATCGCATCAATGCAGGGATACCAGCGTATGAAGATGCCTTGAAGAAAGCGGGAGTACATTATGAAATTTTTATCTACGAGGGTGCGCAACATGCTTTCAACAATGACACTGCGCCGTCGCGTTACCACGAGGCCTCTGCCAAACTTGCCTGGAGCCGATCTGTAGCTTTGTTTAAAAAAGAACTTCAATAATTTTCGAATCAAAAATTAAGGTCATTCGCTGAAATTGCCGACTCCTGTTTTATAAAAAATAATTCAGCAAACGATTGATTCGATCGTAAGGCATTTTAACCTTACACCAACAAGCAAGTGGTAGCGTCGATACTTATCTTTGATAAAAAGATTTTTATGAATCCTGTTCAAATTCTCGGGTTAATTGCCGGCTCTTGTACTACCATCGCTTTTTTGCCACAAGTAATCAAGACGTGGAAGACACGATCGGCTAAAGATCTTTCGCTGGGAATGTTTTTGTTTTATTGCTTTGGTGTTTTACTTTGGCTGATCTATGGTATTTTCATGAATGACGTTCCTGTCATGAGTGCCAATCTCATCACGTTGTTGCTTGCGTCAACACTCCTGTTTTTCAAATTACGTTTTAAAGAATAGTATTCGCTCAAACGGTCTGATTCACTTTTCACTGCCTTCAATTGTTATAATTCATCGTTTTTAGCGTGGGTAAAAAGCAGCTCTTGATTTCCTCGCACGGAGTTGATAAATTTCAAATAGATCCGTTGCTTATGACAAATCTATCCACTCACACGTCCCTGTCTTCGCGTATCCAATCTGTTGATTTTATACGTGGCTTGGTAATGGTGCTCATGGCCATTGACCATGTCAGGGTTTATTCGGGTTTGCCACCAGGCGGACCAGAGCCAGGTATTTTCTTTACCCGATGGATCACTCATTTTTGTGCTCCGGCTTTTGTTTTTCTATCGGGTACCAGTGCTTATTTATATGGAATCAAATTAAGTGACACAAGCAAACTGGCACGATACCTTCTCACGCGTGGCTTGCTTTTGGTAGTGCTCGAACTTACAGTAATTCGATTTTTCTGGACATTCAATCTTGATTACTCCAAGTTTACATTAGCCGGGGTAATCTGGATGCTTGGCTGGTGTATGGTGCTGCTTGCCTTGCTAGCGAGACTTCAACCGAAGGTGGTAGGAATTATCGGGTTAGCTATTATATTTTTTCAAAACATATTCAGTTACGTGCCTAGTGCTTTACCAGAATCCATGCGGGTTTCGTTTGGCCACTTCTGGGAGTTTATCTATTCATCAGGGTTGGAAGGGCCTTCATTTATTAAAATCTTATACGTACTGGTACCGTGGATTGGCGTGATGGCCGCAGGTTATGGCTTTGGTTTGATATTGCAAACTGAATATGCAGTCAGAAAAAAAGTATTAGTTAGTATAGGAGCAATTGCTACCCTCGCTTTTGTTGTGGTAGGAAGCTTGATGATTTTAATTTCTCCGGCAGAGGGCAATACTCCTTTTTTATTTCAACTGCTTAACCAACGAAAATACCCTGCATCACAGTTGTACCTGCTCATGACCTTGGGGCCGGCCATTTGGCTGATGCCTTATGTTGAAAAAGCTCAAAACGCTTTCGCAAAGGCTATGGTGATTTTTGGAAAAGTACCTTTCTTCTTCTATTTGATGCACATTCTCCTGATTCATTTAAGTGCATTGCTTGTCCTCTGGTTCAGGGAGGGCAGCATGATCACTGAGTGGTACGATACCGCCCCTTATACGTGGATGCCTGAAGATCACCGGTGGAGCCTTGGCTTACTCTATATTGTATTTATTGTGGATGTTATTATTCTCTATATACTATGTCGCTGGTACGAATCGTACAAATTCAAGCACGCTGAAAAGAAATGGCTTAAGTTCATTTGAGCCATTTCAATTTTAAACCTTGCATTGACTCTGAAGTCTTACGCCATAAATAATTTTCATAAACCTCTCCATGCATGATTACAAAAATTACGGGCTACCTGTTTTTATTAATTGTTGTGTTATCGCTCACCTCCTGTCATAAATCAAGTACTAGTTCGCCTTCATTTACTACACCCTACTTCCCACCGTTAACAGGCAGTACCTGGGAAACAGTAAACCCCGCTGATTTGGGCTGGGATGTGACTCAACTCAATAACACTATTAGTTATGTAGCCTCCAACAACTCAACAGCATTCATAATTCTATATAAAGGCAGGATCGTGTCAGAGAATTATTGGAGTAGCTGGACTAATACTACTTCGGCAAAAATATTTTCAGCAACCAAGAGCATGGTGAGTTTTATCGCGGGGTTGGCTCAGGAGCAAGGCAAATTGGATATTACCAAAAAAGCAAGTGATTACTTAGGAACCGGCTGGTCGAAAGCTACACTGGCGCAAGAAAATTTAATTACTGTAAAACATTTACTTACAATGACGAGCGGGCTCAATGAAGACCTGACATATCAGGCGGATGCCGGAACTTCATGGTATTATAATACTACTGCTTATCAGGAGGTGATTAGCATTTTAGAAATGGTTTACAACATGTCCTTAACGGATTTAACGAATACTCAACTTTGGTCAGTCATAGGAATGCAAAATTCTTCATGGACTACAGACCCTGAAGGGCTTACCATTTCCTGCTCGGGCCGTGACATGGCACGCTTTGGTTTATTGGTAGCGTCAAACGGCCAATGGAACGGAACCACTGTGATGACTGATGCAAATTATTTTCAGGCAATGACAAGTACGTCGCAAACTATTAATCCCTCGTATGGATATCTGTGGTGGCTAAACGGGAAAGGGTCTTACATCTTGCCTTCCTCGAGTCCGACAACAGATGTTTCGGTTAGCGGCGCCTTGATTCCAAGTGCTCCGACCGATTTAGTATCGGCTTTGGGGTCGAACGACAAGAAGATTTATATTTCAAGCAGTAAAGATGTGGTCGTTATCCGTCACGGAAGTCAATCCAACGCCTCATCCACGCAGGCGCTTTCAGCATTTGATAATGAAATATGGTCGCGGTTGTCGCTAGCGATCAAGTAACGTAAGCCAATATCAGGTTTGATTTCTCTCACCCGGTTGACAATGTTTTAATTACAATCGGGAGAAACCTTCATAACTCAGTATCTTGCCTGCTGATTTATGCCAAAGGTCTTCCATAACGATCGCCCTCAAACTCTTGGTGAAGAAATCGCCAATAGCATTAGCCATGGTGTGGGTTTCATTGCAGCCGTAGCCGTTACACCGGTGATGATTGTAAAAGCTAATGGCACGGCAGCTATAGTGGGCGTGAGTATTTTTGGGGCTACCATGATGGTGTTATATATGGCCTCTACTTTATATCATGCATTTCCGCAAAGCCGAACAAAACAAGTGTTTCAGATTTTTGACCACAGTGCCATTTTTCTTTTGATTGCCGGAACGTACACACCCTTTACACTTACAGTTTTGTATGGGGCCTGGGGCTGGTCGCTGTTTGGAATTATCTGGGGTTTGGCTGCTGCCGGAGTCGTACTCAAGTCGGTACGAAATGTTAAGACTGATAAGCTATCAATTGCATTATATCTGGGCATGGGCTGGATGGCTGTGCTCGCAGCAAAACCATTATATAATGGGTTACCGTTTTGGGGCCTCTTTTGGTTACTGGGTGGTGGTGTGATGTATTCGCTTGGCGTAATCTTCTTTGCCTATGACCATCGCATGCGGTACAGTCATTTTGTATGGCATCTTTTTGTGCTTGCCGGCACCACCTGTCATGTGGTAGCGGTGCTGATGTACGCGGTTTGAAGGACGTAAGCATCCATATTTCACTCTGTACAAATAACCTCATTTTCAAGAGTTTGATTCTCCCCATTTGGGAATGGCCGTTCCGCAGAAGGACACTTATTGGGGCTTAAACCTCCTGATTTCATCAGAATCGGGCAGGCGCCATTTTTGTCAATGCCGGGGAAACAATCTGTATGAAAGTTGCCATTGTCCTCAACACGTCCTGGAACATCTACAATTTCAGGATGAATTTTGTAAAAGCCTTGTTGCAGCAGGGCCATGAAGTACATACCATAGCACCTGCAGACGATTATACCCATCATCTCGTCAACATCGGATGCGTGCACCACAATGTTACTATGGACAGCCGCGGAGCAAACGTAATCAAAGACATGGCGCTAATCGCCGAACTCGGTGCTATCTATTATAGAGTAAAGCCAGACATCATTCTCCATTTTACAATTAAACCCAATGTGTACGGAACGCTCGCTGCAGCTGCTTTGGGCATACCATCCATCAACAACGTATGTGGCTTGGGTACTGTTTTTCTAAAAAAGGGCCTCGTGTCGATGGTTGCTAAGCTCCTTTACAAGATTTCATTCCGCTTCCCCAAGAAGGTGTTCTTTCAAAACCCCGAGGACATGCAACTTTTCATCGAAGAGAAATTAGTATCTCCAGAGCGTGCTGAAATATTACCCGGTTCCGGAATTGATGCGGCTGCTTTTACCCCTGCTCCTTTCAAGCGAAACAAAATATTTACTTTCCTTCTCGTATCGCGCCTGATCCTCGAAAAAGGGATTGTAGAATATGTTGAAGCAATTAAGTTACTAAAAGCAGAAGGCATCAACGCTCGTTTCCAATTACTGGGCGCCAAAGACCCAGAGCATAAACGCGGCATACCATTGAATGTAGTTGATAACTGGATAGAGGAAGGCTTGGTAGAATACCTGGGCAAAACAGACCACGTGCAACATTATATCAATCAGGCAGATTGTGTTGTATTGCCATCATATCGTGAAGGCTCGCCACGTTCATTGATGGAAGCTGCCTGTTTAAGCAAGCCAATTATTACTACAAATGTTCCGGGTTGCCGTCAGGTTGTGAAAGACGGACTCAACGGGTTGCTTTGCGAATCGCAAAACGCAGAAGATTTGGCGATCAAAATGTTAGCGATGACCGAGACCGAAGATGCCATGCTGCAAACCATGGGTGCACGTGGCAGAAAGAAAATGGAGCTTGAATTCAGCGACACCATAGTTTTGAAAAAATACATTGCGGCCATGAATGACATACACCCTCTTGAAATGGCGCTTGTGGCAACTACGCACCAACTAAAAGAAGTAATTCTTCCCTCATTTCTAAAAGCATCATAAAATAAAAAAGCCACCGTGTGGTGGCTTTTTTTAGATCGTTAATCGTGATTATTTAACCACTTTTACGCGAACTGCATTCATGCCTTTTTTACCTCTTTCGGTTTCGTATTCGACTTTATCGTTTTCACGAATTTTATCAATGAGGCCCGAAGAATGTACGAAGATATCTTCGCTTGAGTCGGCCGGTGTAATGAATCCAAAACCTTTGGCTTCATTGAAGAATTTTACTGTTCCTTGCATTTTGATTTTGTTAAAGAAATTAATAATTATTTGTACTAAGTTAAACTCACATAATTTACTGGTAACTATTCGATTATTTTAATCCCGAAAGGGAATTGAAGGGTAATGAATGATTAGAGAATAAATTGATTGGATTTAACTTAATGCTCTACAAAGGTAGTTCTTCATAAAATCTTATCCAAAGGAAATTTAAAGCGGTCCCAGCGCATCAATTAGTGCCAAATTTCCGGATGTTGCTCGTTTTTGCTCCAGAGTTATTAAACCTTAGACTATCACGTCATTTTGAATGCAAGGTAGTGGCAGCATTTACGTTCATTACCGGACGTATTCATTCGTATTTGAACGGAATATTGGTCAATTATTGCAATATCAACCATTTAGGACGCTGGCACGCTTGTTGGTAAAATCGACTGCATATGATCAAAAACTACTTTCTAATTACTTTCCGCAGTATAATGAAGAACAAGGTGTTCATCATTATCAACGTATTCGGGATGGGCATTGCAATTGCCTGCTGTATCGTAGGATACCTCGCTCTTGAGTACGACTCTGATTTTGATGCAATACATAAAAACAGCGAGCACATCTACCGTGTAAGCGCAGTTCGCAAATTTGAAAATAAACTTACCAAGTTCGGTTACGCAGCATTTCCATTGGGCGAAATAGTTGAGAAGACTTTCACTGATGTAAACGGCTCCTCGCGATACTTTCGTTCACACTCCAACTTCAAAAAAGGAGATGATCTCTTTGCTTCCAATCTGTCTTACGTAGACCCTGATTTTTTTGGGATGTTCACTTTCGATTTTATTTCGGGCAGTCCATCCAATCTGAAAGACAAAACGAGTGCTTTCATCAGTGAAAATATGGCCGTCCGGTTATTCCGCAGTCCTGAAGCCGCTCTTGATAAAACCGTTACACAGGTGTATGGTACCGAGCTGAAAGAAATAAAGATTGCCGGTGTCTTCCGCGAGCCGCCAATGAATTCCAGTTTCTATAAAGACGAAGGGCAGGCGTTCATGAATTTTGAAAATGTAAAGGATGAATATAAAACTATAAAGGCCGACGACTGGAAAGAAGAAAGCACTTTGTTTGTCCAAATCAACGATCTGCAGCGCGTGCAAACTGTGCATCAGCAGCTTCAACCGTATAAGGAAAATAACAATAAGGTACGCAACGACTTTCAGGTGAACGAGTTTGCCTTAGATCCGTTTTCGTCCATGGCTCATCGCGACCGCGCAGAGGAAGTCAGGGCTGAGACATGGGCTGCTCCTCCTTTGTCGGCAATTGTCGGCTCGGCGATCATGGCTGTATTAATATTGCTGATAGCATGTTTCAACCTGACCAATACTGCCATTGCCATTTCTTCGCGAAGATTGAAAGAGATCGGCATCCGCAAAGTGATGGGAAGTATGCGGGCACAGTTGATTATACAGTTTATCGGCGAAACTACATTTATCTGTTTTCTTTCATTGTTGATGGGTGTCTGCCTTGCTGATGTTCTTGTTGAAGGATGGAATTTGATGACCGCCAATAATATTCACATTACTCCGCATTATACTCCGGCTTTTCTTCTGTTCATGGTTGGCGTGTTGCTGTTCACGGGCGTTTTGGCGGGAAGCTACCCCGCTTTTTATATCAGCAAGTTCAATCCAGTGAATATTCTGAAAGGGAAACTCCAATTTGGAGGCACCAACTATTTCACGCGCACATTGCTTGGATTGCAATTCGCTATCTCCCTCATTTCGATTGTGAGTGCCATTGGCTTTCTGCAAAATGCGAACTACCAGCGCGAGTACGATTTAGGTTTTGACATTCGCGGATCAGTAATAGCGTGGGTAAATAATCAATCTGAATTCACCACCTATCGGAATGCGCTGCTAGAAAATCCAGAAATACTTTCGATAGCGGGTGCGCAAAGCGGAATTTTCTCTTCACGGGCGCATGAGCCTGTAAAACATGAAGCCTTGCAGGCCGAGGTCGACATCATTGATGTAGGCGACAATTATCTGAAGACTATGGATCTCAAACTCATTGCTGGCAGGGATTTTATCAAAGACTCCGAAACCGATCAAAAAGAATCAATCATCATCACGCAAAAGATGGCTACGCTTTTTGGCTGGGATCAGCCTTTGGGGAAAGAGGTCAAGTGGAAAGACTCTGTAAAGCTTATCGTTGTTGGTGTAGTGAAAGATGTGTACACACTAGGGCTGTGGCGCGAGATGGAACCCATGATGATCCGTTATGTATTGCCTGACAAATACAGCCAGATTGTAGTCAGTACAAAATCAGATAATGTGTCCTCAGTGAATGCCTTTATGAATAAACAATGGAATCAAACTTTTCCCAACCGGCTATACAATGGGTATATATTGTCTTCGCAGCTGCAACAAGTCGATCAACTTAATATGAGCATTGTGTATGGCTACACATTTCTTGGTGTTATAGCCATGCTGCTTTCAGTCACTGGACTCTTCAGCCTGGTTTCACTCAATATTGTAAAGCGTATGAAAGAAATTGGCGTTAGAAAAATCCTTGGGGCTTCTGTTTTCAATATCACACAAGTGATCAATATGGAATTTGTTATCATTCTTGTCGTTGCCTCGTTGCTTGGATCTTGGGCAGGCCTTGCGTGGTCTACAGTGATCATGAGCAGTATTTGGAAGTATTATCAGGGGGCAAACATCATTACAGTAATCTTAGCCAGCAGTTTGCTGTTTATCATTTGCATTGCCACAATTGGTTTTAAGGTGTTTGCCGTAGCTACAATGAACCCCGTGAAAACACTTAGAGATGAGTAGGGCCTTTCTGTTGTAAAATCATCTTGAATCATTAAATCGAATTCTATCACCAGAGGTTTGTAATTAAAACCCAACTGAGGCTTCAATCATAAAGCCATTAAATTTTCCACCCGAGCGGATATCCGTCAGTGCAAAGTTCTTATACTGTTGGTTAACATACTCGGCTTTCATCACTACATTTTTAGTAACAAACCATCCGAGTGATCCCACAACACGATTAATAGTTACGTCAATCGGATTGCCAGGAAGAGTATTTGTAACGGAATTATAACGGCCACCAATCCAGAAATTTTCCGTTTCCTGAGGGAAGCGATAAATGACATCAACAGCATATTGAGTGGCTGTGCGCATAACTCGCTCCGTGATCATTCGTCCTTTAGCTACTTCATAGGTGCCGAATAACTCTACGCCTTTGTATTTCACAAATGGATTTATCATAAACGTCTTCACCTGCTCGCTATACTGTGGATTGAGCCTTCCCGACCAGGCGTTGCCATCGGAGGTGGCAGCCGTATTCTCCATCACAAAGAAATAATGTGAGCCGGTTCTGTCGCCGAAAAATAACGTATTGCCTGCCGAACTCTTATTCACATAAAATGATCCTGTCAATCTGAAACGCAGATCTTTGTTAAGCTGTTTGTCGTATCCAAGCTTGCCGTGAAATGCAGGAGTATACTTGTTCAATTTTCCCGTGGCCGAGTCAATTTGAGATGACGCAACCACAGTCGGGTTAAGCTCACCGTTAGTTATTCCAAGCATTGCAATCAGTCCGCTTTTTGGATGAAAATAAATCTCACTTCCAATTTCTGTAGCGAAGGCATCCATGATGTGATTTTCTACAAAGGGATTGTAAATGGCATTGCCTCCGTCGCTTCTGCGAAAATGCTGATCACCGTAATCGAGTTCATAATCTCCAGCCTTAATCGTGAAGTTTTTCATCATCCTGTTAATAAACTCGCTATTAAGAAAAAGCAATTTATCAATTTGAACAAATCCTCCTTTCACCCATGTTTCTTCATGATGCCGTGTAGACAGGTACATGGTAACATTCATTCGGATACCGTCATCCAATTGAACATCAATATTCAGATTTGCCATAGCGCGATTAAATCCGTTAGTGAGCGATATGAGTTGGTTTTTATTTACACCGCCAACTAATACTGGAATAGCATTATTTTGATGGCTAAGCCCCTGAAAGTCTTGCGTGAAGTTTCCACCGATTCTCACCTTCATTCCGGTGAAACGGACTGTATCATTCTTGGTGGTTTCAAAAACATTCAAACCCATTTTATTATTCTGACGAAAATATTGAATGGTTGGTAGCTGTGCTTTTAAAACAATGGAAGCCAGGCAAAAAAGTAATAGTAGTGTAATTTTCATTTTGAGTTTTCGTAAAGCTTGTGACTAAGTGCCCTTTTGTTTTTTATAAACTAATGTAAACTCAAGGGTAATGGCATCGCCGGTTTTCATTGCGCCTAACATAAAGGAGGGTGGCTTGACCTGGTAGTCTGTCATATTCAATTTATCAGATCCATTGCAGGTGATTGTTCCGTCAGCGTTCACAATACCCAGTATGTCCATCGTTATTTCTTTTGTAACGCCTGCAATGGTGAGCTTGCCTTTTGACTTGATCACGTACCGATTCTCTTTTTCAGGAGATACCGTGGCCGATATGAGCTTGTATAAAATATCCTTGTACTGGTCTGCCTTCAATGCCTTGTAGGCATTTTTGTCTAGACTCTTTTCGCCGCTCTTTAGATTTAGCGCTTCTAATGAAAAGCTTAGAGATTTAAGGGATGTTAATTCATGATCGTTGCCAGGCGCGAAACCAAATTGCGCCTCGCCTTCAAAAGTTTTAGCGTCCATCGACCATTTATGCAAAGTGGATGTGCCCAACAATTTCATATCGATATCCTTTGAGTCAGTGATTTTGTAAATCGATTGTGAAAGCAGGCTTGGACTGAACCCAAAGATGCAGATGCTTAATGCAAGGCCAAGCGCATAATTATTTTTCACTTTGTATATTTTAAATTCTAATGATTTCATTTTCTGAACGGGTATGACTAATTAATTGGTTAGTATTACTTTTAATGCCTTTTCTTTCGCAGCATTTCCAAATGTCTCATAGGCTTCAATAATCTGATCCAGTTTAAACCGGTGAGTAATCAATTTTTTGGGCTCTATCTTTTTAGATAAAACAGTTTTAAAAAGCATTGGTGTTGTGACCGTGTCAACCAGTCGCGTGGTTATCGTTATGTTTTTTGACCAGAGTGTTTCAAGATGAAGCGTAACACTTTTTCCATGAACGCCGATATTGGCAATGTGACCGCCAGGAGTAATAATTTCCTCGCACATCTCGAAGGTAGGTTTCATCCCGACAGCTTCGATGGCCACATCTACACCTTTATTGTTAGTTAGCTTCATCACCTGCTCAACTGCCTTTCCATCGGTACTATTAATTGTGTGAGTTGCTCCAAAAGTTTTGGCGACAGCCAGACGATTATCATCCAGATCGATCACGATGATTTCTGCTGGAGTATAGAATTGAGCTGTTAAAAGTGCAGCCATACCTACTGGTCCCGCACCTACGATCGCAATTGTATCTCCGGGTTTTACTTTTCCGTTAAGCACTCCGCATTCAAAACCTGTGGGCAAAATGTCACTCAGCATCACTAGTGCTTCTTCATCTGCTCCTTCAGGAATTGGATACAAACTATTGTCTGCATACGGTATCCTGACATACTCCGCCTGTGTGCCATCAATCATGTAGCCCAATATCCAGCCTCCCTTTTCGCAATGCGAATACATAGCTTTCTTACAATAATCACATTTGCCACAAGAGGTGACACAAGAGATTATCACGTGATCTCCTTTTTTAAAATTGGTTACGGCACTTCCTGCTTCTTCGATTACACCAACGCCCTCATGACCAATGATTCGTCCATCAATAACTTCAGGAAGATCACCTTTCATAATGTGTAGGTCTGTTCCGCATATTGTTGTTTTAAGAATTCTGACAACTGCATCGGTAGATTCAATAAGTACAGGTTTAGGCTTTTCTTCCCATGATTTTTTTCCGGGCCCATGATAGACAAGCGCCTTCATGGTTGTATTAATCTTTTGAATTTCTGCAGAAGTGCCATTTGCCTCCCTTGTCTTAATTAATGTCGAGTCCGTGGTCATCAGTTGGAATTTTAATTTTACGCTGAACTTTAAGGAATCAAAATTGAAAGGATTACAAAGAATAATTTTACATGACTGATGAAATGAATTACATGATTGACTGATGTGATATGTCAGGTAATTAATCAACCCCGATAAAAAAGAGAATGCGTAAAGTATATAACAAACGGTACTCTTGATGTAAGAGCGCATTAATGAAAGCGACACACTTTTGTTGGCGATTGAAGCTTTGTTGTAAAATTCAAGACTCAGATTCGTCAGTTAAATTTTTGACCAACCAAATAAATTATGAAGACTTTTGAAACAGACAATTTATCGGGAAAGAACCACGCCGGTGCACATCCCAACAGTCCGGTGAAGTTCTTAACAGCCACCTCTATTATTGGAGACAAGGTTTTAAATCCAAAGGGTGAGCGTCTTGGCACGATCAACAACATCATGATCGAATTGGGCACTGGCAAGATTGAGTACGTAGTTGTAGAGTTTGGCGGATTTCTTGGTGTTGGTGAAAAATATTTTGCCCTGCCCTATTCTCTATTAAAACTTGATGCTAAGAATGAAGTATTTTTATTCGATCAATCTGCTGACATTCTTAAAAACGCGCCTGGATTTGATAAGGATCATTGGCCTGAAACAAACACCCACCTATTTGATTCCTCCAGTTATTGGGGCGGATTTATGGGCGTTAACACAGGAGCGGTTCCTTATTAATTTTTCGATTCAACACGCTGAGCCCTCTTTCTTCATATATTCAATACTATCGAGAATAGTCTTTGATGATATTACGAGCGGGAAACGAGGCTCGAACTCGCGACCCTCAGCTTGGGAAGCTGATGCTCTACCAACTGAGCTACTCCCGCTTATCCCGCTAAGATATTAAACTCCCTGATTAACAAAAAGCGAAATTGTGGTGGTTATATTTAGTTGAATCCAAATGACTTTGGTGTTGGGTAAAGTATAAGCGTACTCTTTGTCGTGATTATATCTTGGAGCTCGTTTTTCAATTCAGGTTGTACAGCCGCCTCAACTTGTCTCATTTTAGTTTGATAATCTTCCTCGCTTCTATAACATGTAATTGCCACCATTAGATTCTTATCCTGAAATACCGGAAGCCTTGGAAAATCATTTTCCGCCAGTTCACATACCCAGAGCGTTGTATTGGTCACTCCTGCATTTTTAAGTACCATGAGATACTTATTGGTAAATATCGTAATCAGTTTATCAAGTTTGGTATTGGCGATATAGAAATCAATAACCACAATCCCCTTCTCTTTTCTGAATTCATTACTATTGATACCGTTCGGATTCAAGGGCTTTAGCAGATAAACATTATCATTATTCACCAGCATGCTGTTAGCTTCACTTCTATGTTCTTTCCAGACATCTCCGCCATAGAACTCCGGCAAAAATTTACTTCTTGACTCCATATCATTAAATCCCCTTATCCAGACAAAGTGATCGTCAGCGCCTTTCAGTCTGAATTGTCCAAGAGTGTAGCCCCCAATTTTATTTTGAGATTCGGTAAAGTATTTTTCAAATAAATCAGTAAACCTGTCCCGCATCTCGGGTTTGGTTATGTAATTCCTGAACTCTATTACTTTGATATTTTGGTTAGAGTTCAAATTTGTTTGTGCGTAGCACCATGAACTAATTAAGAAAAGCATGATGTTGCATTTGAAAAGGGATATCATAAGTAGAGTTATTTAGTTTGATAAATAACGTTGGTTCCACTGTCAACCCTATGGCAGTCCGAAAAAAAACTGTGAATGACTTGTGCCCCAAAAAGTGTGACAAAAAAAGAGAGCCGTTAAGCTCTCTCCCCTTCAATTAAATCATAACCTTATTTCTTCCGCAAGTAGATGTCGCCGTTGTATGTTTGAATGCTAATCTCTGGTCCACCGCCATTTACATCTGCTTTCACCCAATCATCAATCACAACTTTATATACGCCTGTCTTTGATTCGGTTTTAGTAACCGGACTTGCTTTTTGCACTTGCGTATCAAACCCTGAATAAATCTCACCTTGTTTGGTCTTCATCTTAAAACTTCCTTTGAATCCTGTTGGAAAAGTAAGATCAATATCACCATTGTAGTTCGCGTAAGACAATGGGGTATCAGGAGTCAGCTTGTCGTAGGCAATTTTTATATCTCCATTGTACGTCTCAGCTACAACTGTTCCTGAAATTCCGGTGGCAGTGATTGCCCCATTGTAATTGATCAGTTCCACAGTTCCGGTAATATTATTTACATCCAGATCGCCATCGTTATACGTTTTCACTTTCATAGTGATGGTAGAAGGCACCTCTATTGTCACTTCAATTCTCGAACCCCAATTATCAGAATTAACTTTCACCGTGTTCTGATATTCAGAAGCTTCAAGATTCATTGTTCCGCTGCTGATCTTCTTTAGACCTTCACGATTGGAGCGGCCATGCTTCTCACCGTCATTTACATCTACATTTACCTTAACCCTGTGACCTGATCGCCCTCTTTTTTCATCATCATTATCATCATCACGGTCGCCGTCATTGTCCTTTTCGCTGCTATATTTT
The DNA here is from genome assembly GCA_013285945.1 of Bacteroidota bacterium. Lineage (GTDB taxonomy): Bacteria > Bacteroidota > Bacteroidia > Cytophagales > Cyclobacteriaceae > ELB16-189. Next base: position 36,919 of record JABDGP010000028.1, read on the forward strand.
ACATATACGTCTTTGCGAGCTGTCCCTTTTATTTTTACCGAGCCGGTTTTAATATCAACTAATAATTTAAATGGGCTCGTGGGGCTTGAGAAAGGAACAGTAAACTCCCCTGAATCCTGCGCTCGCAGCGCCACACTCATCAACATCACCAATACTACCAATACATTTTTCATAACTTTATTTTTTAAACGTTTTAATTACTTTTCTCTTTTACAATTACATCTCCGTTGAAGGTTTCAAAATCCAGAAGCGCTCCACCCGAACCAATCTTAAAGCGATTGCGTCCGATTTTTAAACTTGTTCCTTTCTCCTCTTGTTTCTTTTCAATCATAGCCGGCAAACCTTCCAATTGTTGCACGTTGGTATAAAGCGCTCCATTAAACGATTTAAAATTCACGTTGGCAGCCAATCCCTTTACAAATAAGGCATTGATGTCTCCGTTGAGCGAATAGTACCGACTGTCCTGATTAGGGTTAAGGGAATAATCGACATCAACGTCTCCATTAATAGTACTGGCATACGTTTGACCCGCAAGTGCTGTCAATCGAATTGCGCCATTGACATTCTCTGCTTTCACTTTACCTTTCACACTCTCGACAGTAACACTCCCTTCATTCACCGTTGAAACCTCAACGTTAATTCCATTAGGCACTTTCACTGTGAAGTTAAAAGTATAATCGTAGGGTGGATTGCAGTTGCCATCATTGCAATCCCAATGATATGACCATCCATTGTTACGTCTCCGGTTGGTGCGATATCCAAAATGATTGCAACCTCCGCCTACGTAAACGATCAGAGTATCTACACGATCGATTTGTTGAAGTTGCATTTCCTTTTTGCCTTGCTCAAGCCGGGCATCGGTCTTTGCTTTTATTGTACGATCTGCTTCGATCAGGATTTTATCACCATCATATCCCTGCACTTTCATAGAGCCGTTAATATTTGCCAGAACAAGTGTATTCGACGAGCTTGCCTTTTCAAATTTTAACTCGAGAGTAACTTTATCGGTGAATGATTGTGCATCGCTTAAGAGAGGCAGGCACAACAAAATCATTATAATCTTTTTCATAAAATTTAATTTTTTAGATCAAAACCTTAATACTTTCTTCAATCCGCTGCTTCACTTCCTTTGGCATGGATTTTTGTTCCATGATTTTCTTCAATTCCTTAACAGATGATTTTACCTGCATGGCAGCCATCAATTCGGCCATAGCCACTTGCACTAGTGGTGAATCTTGCTGAGCAATGGCTCGCACCAAACCTTCGCGAACAGTGGGTGACTTCGCATAGCTTTGGAGCGCATCAAGTGCAGCCAGTCTTACATTGACGCTCGGATCAGAATTAAGTGTTTTAAAAAGCGCTTCAGTTACTTTTTTACTAGGTCCCTTTATTTCCTCACTCAGGCTTACTGCCTTCAATCGATCGGTGGCAGATTCTTTTTCAAGCATAGAAATCATCATCATCTCTTTTAGTCCGCTGACTTCTTGAGCCAGTTCTCTTACTTCACCTCCACCAGAATTCTTTTGCAAAACTGTGCCACCAACGAAACCCAGAACAAGCAACACAACTGCAACAGAAAGTTTGGGGATTAGCGATTCAAAAGAAAACCATGAAGCAAAATCAAATTGCTTTGACCTGCTGGTTTCCCGTGAGAGCATGTCATAAAAATTCTGATCCAGTTTCTTAGAAGGAACAGGCTCCTTGAACTTATCGATACTTTCGTCAAACTTGGTCAACTCACGAAGACGTGTAAATTCAACTTCACCAGACTCAATGAGCAATTCCAATTGATGTATTTCCGAAGGGTCTGCTAATCCTTCATTGTACTTGGCAATCAGTTCATCAATTTGATTCTTGTTCATAATCTTTT
>JABDGP010000029.1 GCA_013285945.1 Bacteroidota bacterium
AGCTGAATGTGATGGTGAAAATTTTCGGCACGGGTGGAGAGACTCGAACTCCCAGCCAACGGTTTTGGAGACCGCTACTCTACCAATTGAGCTACACCCGTATTACCAAGTTGGCTTCCCTTTGACCCCCTACCCGTAGTACCTAAATTCAAAAGGACTGCAAATGTAGGGCAAATGCAAAAGAAAACAAAAGCGTTTCTAAGAAAAATCTCAGAAACGCTTTTAATTGAATATCAGCTACTTGCCTTTCTTCGCCTTTTCTAGTGCTTCGGCAGGCAAGGGCAGTAAGAAATCCTTAGTCTAAGATTTCAGTTACTTGGCCAGAACCTACGGTACGGCCACCTTCGCGGATAGCGAAACGCAATCCTTTTTCCATGGCGATCTTGTTGATCAGTTCCACTTCGATAGATACGTTATCGCCAGGCATTACCATTTCCACACCGGCTGCAAGTTTACACTCGCCAGTAACATCGGTGGTACGGAAATAGAACTGAGGACGGTATTTGTTAAAGAATGGTGTGTGACGACCACCTTCTTCTTTGCTCAATACGTAAACTTCAGCCTTGAATTTAGAGTGAGGCGTAACTGTACCTGGCTTACAAATAACCATACCACGGCAGATTTGCTCTTTTTCAATACCACGCAGCAACAAACCTACGTTGTCACCGGCTTCTCCTCGGTCAAGGATTTTGCGGAACATTTCCACACCTGTGATGGTAGAAGTCAAGTTTTCAGCACCCATTCCAAGGATTTGAACCGGATCACCAGTTTTGATAATACCACGCTCAATACGACCTGTAGCAACAGTTCCACGACCAGTGATCGAGAACACGTCTTCTACAGGCATCAGGAAATCCTTGTCAATCAAACGAACAGGGATCGGGATAAAAGTATCCACAGCATTCATCAGCTCGTCTATTTTCTCTACCCATTTTGCTTCACCGTTAAGCGCGCCAAGGGCTGAGCCTCTGATCACGGGCATGGTATCGCCGGGGAATTGATAAGAAGAAAGCAATTCACGAACTTCCATTTCAACAAGGTCAAGCAATTCTGCATCGTCAACCAAGTCAACTTTGTTCATGAATACTACAAGAGCAGGTACACCTACCTGACGAGCCAAAAGGATATGCTCGCGGGTCTGTGGCATAGGGCCGTCAGTAGCTGCCACCACGAGGATAGCTCCGTCCATCTGGGCAGCACCTGTAACCATGTTTTTCACATAGTCAGCGTGACCCGGACAGTCTACGTGCGCATAGTGTCTCTTTTCAGTAGAATATTCTACGTGTGAGGTGTTGATTGTGATACCTCTTTCCTTTTCTTCAGGAGCATTGTCAATTGAAGAGAAATCTCTCATTGAAGCAAGTCCTTTTGCAGAAAGTACTTTGGTAATTGCAGCTGTCAACGTGGTTTTGCCGTGGTCAACGTGACCAATGGTTCCAATGTTAACGTGCGGTTTCGAGCGGTCAAATGTTTCTTTTGCCATATTTGAAAATCCCAGTTAAAGTTTAAAGTGTATAATTAATTTAAATAGTTACTATCAAACTTCTTTCATCAAGAAGCACTACACACCCCAAACATTTTAAGCCTTTCGAATAAGGGTTATTCGATGAATCCCAGACACTTACATGATGGTCGCTACGCACCCGTGATATAAGATTCATTACTTACTACAAAATTTCAATCCTTAAAATTCAATCCCGATCGTTTTCGGGATGAATGCTACCAAAATAACCTCAACGGCAACTCCAATAACACTATCAGAGCTGTTGATGAGGATTGAACTCACGACCTCTTCCTTACCAAGGAAGTGCTCTACCACTGAGCTACAACAGCAACTCGGGTCTTAGGCATTGGGGATTAGGACTTACCTAATGACTAATGCCTAATGCCTAAATGAGCGGGAAACGAGGTTCGAACTCGCGACCTATAGCTTGGAAGGCTATCGCTCTACCAACTGAGCTACTCCCGCTTTTTTGTGGGGAGAACAGGATTCGAACCTGTGAAGACATAAGTCAACAGATTTACAGTCTGTCCTCGTTGGCCGCTTGAGTATCTCCCCTCAACGATTTCAATACATTCAAGAACTCTTTCACTGTTTCCAGAGGCATTGCGGCCCATGCTAAAAAAACAGGAGTGCAAAATTATACGGTTTTTCGGTATGGACAAACCCGAGGCAAAGGAATTATTCCGCTACATGAGTACGATTTCCTTCAGCACGCCTTTTCCAAACTCTTCTTCTACCGTTTTTAGCAGGTGGTTTTTATGAAAGCTCAGGTCGCTTTTCATGGCAGGTGAGTCCAACTCTATAAACAACACTTTATTACGGATATAGATTCTTTTGGTGCGCTTGGCCACAGGCTTTCCTACAATTCGTTCCCACGATGCTACTACATTGGCCTCATCAAACTTTGGTTTTAAGTGGTATTCCTTCAGTAACTGCTTGATGGCCTGACCAATGTGCTGAATATCGTGTGGATTTTGGGGCATGATTTATAACAATCTATATTATAAACTTACCATTTTCTATGTTCACGATTCCGGCTTTCAGGTTTGTCTCATTCAGGATTTCCTTGCATCGGGCTGGCCTCGCATCGGTAATGAATAGCTGGCCAAACATGCCATCGGTCACTAATTGCAATATTTTGCGAATGCGGTTGTCATCGAGCTTGTCAAAAATATCGTCGAGCAAAAGCAAGGGCTTAAATTTCTTCCTTTCAGCAATCAATTGGAACTCGGCCAGTTTCAGGGCTATCAAAAAAGACTTCTGCTGGCCTTGCGAACCGTAGCGTTTTACTTCATTCGTATTCAATAAAAACAAAAAATCATCCCGGTGAATACCTGTCGTAGTGCGCTGTACAGCCAAATCACGTATTAAATTCTTACGAAGCAGGCTCTCAAAGTCATTGCCCTCCAGATCGGAACGATATTGAATATCCATCGCTTCGCTCGGGGAATCAGAAAGGTTTTGATAATGCTTCTGAAAGGCCGGAATAAACTCTTTTATGAATTCCTTTCTCTTGGTAAAAATGCTTTTTGCTGCCAGAACAATTTTTTGATCATAACCTGCCAGCAAATCGTGATCGGTGCTGCCACGCTCGGCAAACATTTTCAATGCACTGTTGCGCTGTTTGAGGTACGTGGTGTAAACAATTAAATTCTCCAAATACCCATGATCAATTTGAGATAAAAGGCTGTCAAAAAACTTGCGCCTTACCTCGCTCCCGTCCCAAATCAGTTCAATGTCTTGCGGAGCAATCAATACTACCGGGTACTTCCCGACGTGTTCTGAAAACTTGATGCAATCTTGTCCGTCATCGCGGATGGTCTTCTTTTGTCCTTGTTGGAATGAGCAAATCACTTCTTTGGTTTTTTCGTTTACCAAAAAGTTTCCCTTTATCATGAATTGGCTTTCTCCCAACAGAATATTCTGCGCATCCGATGGATTGACGGCACTTTTGGTAAACGATAGATAATGTATCGCGTCAAGCAAATTGGTCTTGCCGCTGCCATTACTCCCCAAAAAACAAGTTGTGGGCTGCTCAAACCGAAGGCTGGCCTCGGCATAGTTTTTAAAATTGAAAAGTTTTAAATCCTGAAGGAACACGCTATTTCACTAATTTATTCCACTTACCAATGCTTGTTTGGCGATTGCCCAACCATCGCGTATTTTCGCAGTTCGTAAAATCCAAAAGTAACACTTATGGCTGCCACTGCCCAAGCGAGACCCAAAACCGTCAAAACAGATTTTTCGAAGGAAACTTATTTGTTTTGGTTCGAGACCATGCTGCTCATGCGCAAATTCGAAGAGAAAGCAGGGCAATTGTATGGTATGCAAAAAATCCGTGGGTTTTGTCATTTATATATAGGACAGGAAGCATGCGCCGCCGGGGCCGTTTCTGCATTGACAAAAGGAGATAAATATATTACCGCCTATCGTGACCATGCTCATCCGTTGGCATTGGGTACTAGCCCCAATAAAGTAATGGCCGAACTTTACGCCAAAGAGACGGGTGTAAGCAAAGGCAAGGGCGGCTCTATGCACATTTTTGATAAAGAACACGGCTTTTTTGGAGGTCACGGTATCGTTGGTGCACAAGTGCCGCTGGGTGCCGGTATCGGTTTTGCCGAGAAATTTAATAAGACTGGCAACCTATGTATTTGCTATATGGGTGATGGTGCTGTTCGTCAAGGAGCTTTTCATGAAGCCTTGAATTTGTCAATGCTTTGGAAAATACCGGTGATTTTTGTTATAGAAAATAATGGCTACGCAATGGGAACTTCGGTGAAACGCACCTCGAATGTGACCGAACTTTATAAGCTTGGCGAATCGTATGATATGCCGGCCGAACCTGTCGATGCCATGAATGTAGAAGCTGTGCATGAGGCAGTTGCGCGGGCGGCTGTTCGCGCACGGGCGGGCGAAGGGCCTACTTTACTTGAATTTAGGACGTATCGTTACAAAGGCCACTCGATGAGCGATCCTCAAAAATACCGCACCAAAGAAGAGGTAGAAGAATATAAGCACCGCGACCCGATCGAACATGTAAGGGCAGCAATTCTTGAAAAGAAGATCGCCACCGAAAAAGACCTGGATGCCATCGAACAGAAAGTGAACGGGCAAGTGGATGAAAGTGTGAAGTTTGCTGAAGAATCAAATTTCCCGGATCCTTCCGAAGCTATGAAGGACATTTATGCTCAATCAGATTACCCTTTTATTACTGATTGATCGCTTTTGATTGAAATTAGGAATTCTTAGTTTTGCACCCCGTCATACCCGGCGGGGCTTAATTTTTAATAATCATGGCAAAGAAGGAAGAAAGCAAAGAATTGTTGGAGAATCCGGAGGTGATCAAGGAAAAGCTGGTCGGTATCGAGCATTGGGCAGAACGTAACCCCAAAATAATCATCGGTATTGTGGCAGCATTAGTATTGGTTGTGGGCGGGTTTTTCGGCTGGAAATATTATATCGGCAATCAGGAAGGTCAGGCTCAAAAAGACATGTTTCAGGCGATTCGCTACTTTGAATCTGATAGCCTCAACCTGGCACTCAATGGTGATGGTAACAACCTTGGTTTTTTACAAATCATTGATGACTATGGCATGACTCAAGCTGGCAAACTTGCCAATTTTTATGCTGGCGCCATTTGCCTCAAGCAAGCAAAATATTCACTGGCTATTTATTATCTCGAAGACTATAACACCAATGACTTGCTGGTACAGCCGCGTGCTTATAGTTTGATAGGCGATGCCTACATGGAGCAAAAGGATTACGAAAATGCAGTAAAATGGTATAGCAAAGCATCGGATTACAAGCCCAATAAGGAATTTACCCCTGCTTATTTGATGAAAGAAGGATTGGCTTACGAAAAACTGAATCAAAATGACAAGGCCAAAGAAGCTTATCAGAAGGTGATTGACAAGTATTGGGAGAGCAGCGAAGTACAAAATGCCAAGAAATACAAGGCAAAACTGGAGACGAATTCTTAGAAATTTATTTGTGATATTTGAAAAGGGGTAGATGTCTATCCCTTTTTTGTTTTAAAAGAAAAAATATGGCCGGGACATTAAAATCTATTTCAGGAAAAAGTAAGATCAGCATCAAGAGCAAACGCTTCGCAATTATAGTAGCTGAGTGGAACGACGATATCACAGAGCCTTTGTTTGAAGGAGCTTACCAAGCGCTTCTTGAGCTGGGTGCAAAAAAAGAAAATATCATCCGCAAAAATGTGCCAGGTAGTTTTGAACTCCCATTAGGCGCTCAAAAGATGGCTGATAAAAAAGAGATCGATGCTGTTATTTGTTTGGGCTGCGTTATTCAAGGTGATACTCCTCACTTTGATTACATCTGCCAGGCCGTGGCCTACGGAATCATGAAAGTGAATTTGAAGTCAAATAAGCCTGTAGCATTTGGAGTGCTTACTACGCTCAATAAAAAACAAGCGCTGGAGCGCGCTGGCGGAAGACTTGGCAACAAAGGAGAAGAAGCTACAGTAACTGTGGTGAAGATGTTGGAGATTCAGTAAAGTCTTAGCCCTCTCATTTTTTAATAAACTTGAATGACTTCGTTTTCCTCTCTGAATCTAGTCTTAGAATATAAAGCCCGGAAGGAAGGCCTTTTACATTGATGCTATAGCTATCTGCATCTTTTTCAAGCTGTACTGAAGTCATCTGTCCAATAATATCAACTAGTAGTGCTTTGACTGGTTCGTTAAGTCCTGAAATGAAAAGAATGTCATCAACAGGATTTGGATATACTGACATTATTTTTTCTTCTGACTTGGTAATCGCTGTAATAAGTATTGATTGCTCGTCAGAAAATTGGCTAAGACAATCGTCAACCTGAGCCTGAACTTTATACTTGCCCGGATTTGAGGCATTCAATACAGAATTGGTTTCACCAGCGATGGTATTTCCATTCCAATACCATTGATTGCCATATCCCAAATTGGAGGTAAGTGCCGGGGAAGAAGAGCCTGTATTGGTCAGTGTAATTGTTGGTTTGGGCGGATCGATGCAAAAGCTTTGTACAACGGATGCCGCAGAATCGTAATTGACATCCCCACTTTGGGATGCCCGGATGTATACCCTACCTGATTTAACCAAAGTTATTTGTGCTCCATTGATTGTTATTTTGTCAGAGCGTGTAGAGAAATTTACCACAAGGGATGAATTAGTCGTTGCCAAAGTATTAAATGGCAAATCGCCTAAAGTCTTCTCTGGCAAAGTATTGAACGAAATAGTTTGGATTCCTTTATTGATCGTTAAGGCTTGTGTTACATCTGAGGCAGCATTGAAGTCAGAGCTACCAGACTGGCTGGCTGTAATGTTTACGGTTCCAGTTTTAAGGACAGTTAGGTAATTTCCATTGATAGAAGCGATCGTCGGATCAGAACTTGAATAGGTAACCAAAAGACCAGACGAAGCATTTCCATTTAAAGCGAAAGCGGCGACACCAAAAATTTTTGCAACAAGAGAATTAAATGTAATCGTCTGGTCTGTTTTAGACGAGAGCAGAAAGCGAGCTGACACTGGCAGATGATCTGACGTGGTGTTGCAGTAATTATTGATATAGTTTCTGGCATCCTCAATTGTAACTGAATTGGGTACGTACGCGCTAACCAGTTCATCAGAAACAATTATGTTGTCAAGAAAGCTATTTGAGCTTGGAAATGTACTTGCTCCACTTTGATTCAATTCATAAGTAAGCACATTAAAATCAGCCGCATCATCAACAAACGATTTGTATGACGATTGCAGACCTATATTAATAGACCCATAGACGTCATCATTAAAATCTCCCAGCAGGATTACATTGTCATGCGGATAATACACATTGAGAGAATCGCGCAACAGGCGGGCGTCATATACTCGTCGATCATAGCTGTTCTGATCTGATCCGGACTTGGCATGAATATCAATCATGCGAATGCGCCTTTTTGTTCCATTAATTATCACATCAAAGGTGGCCATGAATGGTAATCTCCCAGATGACCAAAAACTGTTGCTTGTACCCGTAGGATAGTTGGGCAACGTCTTAGTGCCAGCTAAGATGGAATCATATATAGCTGCAAACATTACTCGTGAGCTCACCAACTCGACTCTGGATGTGTTGTAAATGAAACCTGTTTTCTGTGGAGGATAGTGAGGATCTGGCGCCTGCCACGAATACGACCAACGATCAGATTCCACCATGTCATAGCCGGGCAAATTGGATACCAGCTGGTTAAATGCATCGTCATCTGAAATTTCTTCTAACGCAAAAACATCTGCGCCTATCGCTTGCATCACAGCCGAAATGTTCTGTATCTGCAGTGCATCATCCGTTGGGCCAAACTCTGCGCCCGTATTATCTTTTACGTTAGAACCGAAGAATTCCATGTTGTAGGTTGTGACGTTAAAGGTTTGAGATTTGTCCATTCCAGTCACCATTACGTTTCTTGTAGCTACACCTTGCGAAGCATTGAGGACCGAGCCGGCAAACGCATTGGTGGCAATACCCGAAACATTAAAATTCACATACACCGTTTGTTGGGCAATGGCTTCAGCCGCTGTGTATGAAATTGAAGGACTGAAATTGCTGTTGTCTTTTGAAACTTGAAAATTATTAGGAGCTATGATAGTCACATCATTTTGAAGATTAATTCCTTTAACGAGATAGCTTTTTGAAATATTAGGTTCATTGAATGACAAAACCGTGGGCAAAATTTGCAAGTAACTTGCCGTTGCATTGCCTACAGTAATGTTATCGATTGTCCAGCGAGCAGCTGCAGAGGTAGTTGAGGTATAAACGAATGCGATATAAACTTGTCCGGTGTAAGAAGACAAATCGACATTACTAATTGTCCAATCTGAATTTAATGTGCTTGTAGAACTGACAGCGACAGTCGGGAAATTCCCGTTAAGGTCAGTCCACGTAGCTGCGCGAGGATCACCTGAGCCCGAGTAATCAGTTGATATCTTTAGCTGTAAACTATTTCCAGCAAACGAAAATTGTGAATAGAACGAGAGGCTTGCATTTGCACTCAAGGTCAATACAGGTGAGATAAGCCAGTCTTCATTTGCGACATCGCCTCCTGAAAAACCATTCATTTGGAAACCCTTGGTTTGGTTGTAACCAAAGTCGACACAACTCCAAACCTGGGCACCGGTAACATTGTATGAAGTAAATGCGTTGCTATCGCATGTTTCAAAATCTTCTGTGAACTGTAATCCTGAAACGATTGAAATTTTAATCGGTGACGATTGAAGATTTGGAACATTGTCCTCAGCTACGATATAAACATCATAATTAGTTGAGGCTACAAGTCCGTTTACCTGTGAAGTAAATTCAGTGTTGGAGGAAGTAACACTCATTGTGCCAAAGCGATTGCTTGCTAAAATATTACCACCAGCATCTTGTCCTTGTTTTACCTGAGTGGAGGTTGGCGCGCTAGCCCCTGACGGAAGCGCAACAAAATAGGTTTTACCATGTTCATTCAAATTTGTTCTAAGAACAAAAGTCGTTGGCGTAACCACGTCAATAACAGGATAGGTTGATGTGAAAAGTGGTGGAGTAATATCACCGGCAGTATTGGTTTGCGCGTCAAGTTTTAAAGGAGCAGCTTGAAGATTAGATACTGCATCTTCGCCTACAACATATACATCGTAGTCTGTGCCGGAATTTAGCGTTGAGATTGCGGCGCTATACTCGGTGGAAGGAACTGCCACATTAATACTACCTGAAAAACCAGGAGCAACCAAAGCTCCGGTTGCATCCTGCCCGTTCTTTACTTGCATTGAAGAAGGGACCGGCGCGCCATCCGGAATAACAACAAAATAAGTTTTTCCGGTTTCGTTCAAATTGGTAAAAAGATTAAATCCGGATGTACTGAAATTAGAAACATTCGGGTAACCGGAAGTGAATGCCGGTGGCGTAATATCAGAAGGGACAAAAGAAAGGCTGACATCATCAATGCCAGAAATTGCTCTGCTCCCGCTTCCGGTAGTTGCTGATAAATCAACTACACGAATCCATACGTTTCCGTTGACATTATTCAAGGCGGTTCCAAAGTTTACAGTCACCGTAGCACCTGCAAATACTGATAAAGTAGTTGTTAGCAAAGTCGGGCTTGTGGCGACAGCTGTAAAGGAGGTTGGTGAAGAGCCAAATCCGTAATCTACTTTCCATGTAGTGGTTCGGCCTGTAGATGACGTGCCATCAAGCGATAGCATTTTAAAACTTAAGGAAAAATTGCTCAAGCCTGAAGTGTTACTAAGTTGAAGAGCAAATGCCGCACCCGGGTCACCAAACGTTCCGGTTTGCTTTATCGCTATTGCTCTATCCGTTGAGTTACCTTGAACAGTAGAGGTTGCTGTAGACGTAAGGTTATTGGAAGATGCCACGTTTCTGAAATTTCCAGACGTGCTGCTCCATGAAGTTGCTGCTGTGACCAAAGTTGCGGCCGTACCAATGGCAGAAGCAGTTGCTCCGGTTCGCACGGTCCAACCTGTGGGCAGTCCTGAGCCAATCAAATTAAAATCCTGAATGTAGGGTGAAGTTGTAAGTGTTACTTGTGCTGTGCTTTTACTTGAGACCAAAAATAGGGCAGCCAGAAAAAAATGGGTATGCAAAAATCTTTCTTTCATAATAGGGTTAGATAAACAAGTAAACCTGTCTATTTTATTTTGTTCAGAGGAGCGATGATGATTAAAATCACTGTTTGGTTTAGCAAACTGCAGATTCTACTATTTCCCTAAAGAGACAGCAACAAAAAAGGCTCCCAACACTGAGAGCCTTTCACTTATTTATAAGATTTACAGTTACATATTCTTCACTACTTCTTTTCCAAATTCAGAACATTTGAGTAAAGTAGCCCCTTCCATTTGCCGATGGAAATCGTAAGTCACGCGTTTTGCAGATATCGCGCCTTCCAATCCTTTCACAATCATATCTGCAGCTTCCTGCCAGCCCATGTATTCCAGCATCATTACACCCGAAAGTATTACCGAACCGGGATTTACTTTATCCTGACCGGCATATTTAGGTGCTGTACCATGCGTTGCTTCAAAAATAGCATGCCCTGTGATATAGTTAATGTTTCCGCCTGGCGCGATACCGATTCCACCTACAATAGCTGCAAGTGCATCTGAAACATAGTCACCATTCAGGTTCAAAGTAGCCACAACAGAATATTCATCCGGACGCAGAAGGATTTGCTGAAGGAATGCATCTGCAATAGAATCTTTCACCACAATTTTATGACCGCCATTGTTAATTTCCATCCAAGGTCCGCCATCAATCTCTTTGCCGCCAAATTCATTTTTCGCCAGTGCGTAACCCCAATCACGGAAGCCGCCCTCAGTGAATTTCATGATATTGCCTTTGTGCACCAATGTCACACTTGGCTTTTTCTGTTCGATAGCAAATTTAATCGCTGCTCGTACCAACCGCTCTGTTCCATCTTTCGAAACTGGCTTGATGCCGATACCCGAAGTTTCGGGGAACCGGATTTTCTTATACTGCTTAGGATAAGTCTCCTTAAAGAATTGCAAAAACTTTTTATTGTCATCGCTGCCGGCTTCAAACTCTATACCCGCATAAATGTCTTCGGTGTTTTCACGGAAGATTGTCATGTTGGTTTTGTGTGGTTCTTTTACGGGTGAAGGCACACCTTTGAACCATTGCACCGGGCGTACGCACGCATATAAATCCAATTCCTGACGTAGAGCAACATTCAATGAACGGATACCACCGCCCACGGGCGTAGTCAACGGACCTTTTATACCAACCAGATATTCCCGAAACACATTCATCGTTTCATCGGGCATCCAATTGCCAACTTTATTAAAGGCTTTTTCACCGGCCAGCACTTCTTTCCAGTTTATTTTACGCTTGCCTTTATATGCTTTTTCAATGGCTGAATCAAATACAATTTGAGACGCAGGCCAGATATCAACCCCGGTACCATCACCTTCAATGAAGGGAATCGTGGGCATATCGGGCACATTTAATTTTCCGTTACTAATACTGATCTTTTGGTCACTCATGGTTTTTAATATTGAATAGTAGATATTTTTGAGAGCCCCGAATTTAGAAAAATTCAGATAAAGAAGGTAATGATTTTACAGCAGCTGACCGGCTCAATACTTCTCTTCTTCGCTGGGAAACTTCTTCGTTCTAACGTCGCTCACATAGTTATTTACTGCCGATGTAATCACCGAATTAAGATCGGCATACCGGCGCAAAAAACGGGGTTTGAATTCTTGAGTAATGCCAAGCATATCCTGCATTACAAGCACCTGCCCATCCACATCTGGGCCGGCACCTATGCCAATAATAGGGATACTTAATTTTGCGGAGACCTTTTTTGCGAGTTCTGCGGGAATCTTTTCCAATACTATCCCAAAACAGCCGCACTCCTGCAGAAGAAGAGCATCTTCCATTAGTTTATTTGCCTCAACTTCCTCTTTCGCACGAACATTGTAAGTCCCGAATTTATAAATAGACTGTGGTGTCAAACCCAAATGACCCATTACAGGCACGCCGGCACTTAATATTCGTAAAACGGAATCCTTCACTTCGCTGCCACCCTCAAGTTTCACAGCATGCCCTCCAGCCTCTTTCATAATGCGAATGGATGAGCGCAACGCCTCGCCAGAACTTCCTTGATAATACCCAAATGGAATGTCGACAACAACGAGTGCACGTTTCACAGCTTTCACAACAGAGGAAGCATGATAAATCATCTGATCCAACGTGATGGGCAAAGTAGTCTCATTTCCTGCCATCACATTTGAGGCAGAATCTCCGACTAAAATAACATCCACCCCAGCACCGTCGATGATTTTGGCCATGCTGTAATCATAAGCCGTGAGCATAGCAATCTTCTCACCTCTGTTCTTCATTTCCTGAAGCTGGTGTGTGGTGATTTTTTTTATTTCTGCCTTCTTGTGAACTGACATAGGACTCTGGATTATAGATTCAAAATCAGAAATTACAGATTAAAATTCAGGATCGCTGAATCTGTAAATCAATTATCGAAGATAAACAGCTGCGCCTTTACCTAATTTCACTTCTACGTGATCTGTAAGTGTTGTCGCCAGTTCAAAACCTGTATACGTTGGTGTAATTGGAAAAACAGTATGGCTTCGATTAACTAACACTGCCACCTCAATCCGTTTTACTTCGGTGACCAGCAAAGGTTTCATTGCGTAAGCTAATGTGCGCGCTGTATTGAGCACGTCATCAATTAAAATGACGCATCTGTTTTTCAATTCTTTGACAGGCACATCTACTTTTATTTCGCTTTGAACTGGCGAGAGTTTATCCACGGACACTTTTGCTAAGAGCGTATCAAGTGATGAAATCTTCTTCAACTCCTTATCAAGAATCTTTGCAAACTCATATCCTTGCCCGTCAATACCTGCCAATACAATTTTCTTCTCTGAGAAATTATTTTCATAAATCTCGTAAGCAATCCTTCGGATTTTTTGGCCGACTTGTTCTTCATTGAGTACCAATGTTTTCATCGTGGCCGTAGCGTTCATGGCAGGGGGATTACTCGGCTGTCTTTAAAAGTAGATAAGATCACTGTTGATTGCATATTATCCACAACTTCTATGTTCGAAACTTGTTCGAGCATTAAGGTTTGATAAGCCGGAATATCAGGAGCTACAATTTTCAAAATAAAATCGGCTTGACCAGTAACATGATGGCATTCTATCACTTCGGGAATCCGGCCGATAGCCTTGATGAATTTTTCGATATTGTCTTTGTTGTGGCCTTTCAATGAGACTGTGACAAAAGTGCAAACACCAAGGCCTACACTTGCCATATCAACCACGGCATGATAGCTTTTAATTACACCCTGAGTCTCCAATTTTTTTACGCGCTCTAGCGTAGGCGCCGGCGACAATCCAATTTCCTGTGCCAGTTGAGCATTGGTAATGTTGGAGTTCTTTTGAAGCAACTCAAGGATTTTCCGATCGATTGAATCGAGTTTGATTTTCATGGCTTTCATTAAAAATTCTTTCCGGGGAAATACGCAACCTCACCCAACTCTTCCTCAATACGGATCAACTGATTGTATTTCGCCATCCTGTCCGAACGTGAGGCCGATCCTGTTTTGATCTGCCCGGTATTCAAAGCTACAGCTAAGTCGGCAATTGTGCTGTCTTCGGTTTCGCCAGAGCGATGTGACATTATGCTCTTATATGAATTTCTTTTGGCAAGGTTCACTGCATCAATCGTCTCAGTAAGGGACCCGATCTGATTTACCTTCACCAAAATGGAATTGGCTACGCCCATATCAATTCCTTTTTTCAAAAATTCAACGTTAGTAACAAACAAATCATCGCCTACCAGTTGAACTTTGTCTTTTACTTTGTCGGTAAGTTTTTTCCAGCCAGTCCAATCTTCTTCGGCCATGCCGTCTTCAATGGAAATAATAGGATATTTTTTTACCCACTTTGCCCAATACTCTACCATCTCGTCTGATTTCAATTTCTTGCCATCGGATTTCTTGAAATGATAGGTTTTCGTTTTTGTATCATAAAATTCTGAGCTGGCTGCATCCATGGCAATGAAAATATCCACACCCGGCTTGAAGCCAGCTTTCTCAATGGCTTTCAACACCACTTCAATTGCTTCTTCATTAGATTTAATATTGGGAGCAAAACCTCCTTCATCACCTACGTTAGTTGACAATCCTTTGTCGTGAAGCACTTTCTTAAGTGTATGAAAAACTTCAGTACCCATACGAAGTGCCTCAGAGAATGTATCGGCTTTCACCGGCATCACCATAAATTCCTGAAAGTCGATGGAGTTGTCGGCATGACTTCCGCCATTCAAAATATTCATCATCGGTACCGGTAAGGTGTTTGCATTCACTCCGCCAATGTATCTATACAGCGATTGGCCCGATTCCATAGCCGCAGCTCTGGCTACCGCCAAAGAAGTCCCAAGAATTGCATTAGCGCCAAGTTTGCCTTTGTTTGGAGTGCCATCCAGTTCAATCATCACCTTGTCAACCAGGCTTTGATCAAAAATCGAAAGCCCTACAACTTCTGCAGCGATTTTGGTGTTGACATTGTCTACCGCTTTTAAAACCCCCTTTCCCATGAAAATTTTCTTATCACCATCGCGAAGTTCCACAGCCTCGTGTGTACCTGTTGATGCTCCCGACGGAACTGCTGCACGGCCAAAGGCGCCGCTTTCAGTAAATACATCCACTTCTATTGTTGGGTTACCCCGGCTGTCGAGGATCTGGCGAGCGTGAATACTTTCAATAAAACTCATAGTAATTTAAGATTTTAGGGTTTGCTTATTAGTCTACTAATTCCTTTTTGCTCTCTTTGATCATTGTTACAAACTGATCGAAAAGGTAGTTGGAGTCGTGAGGGCCCGGAGATGCCTCCGGGTGATATTGTACCGAAAACACCTTTTTATCCTTCAAACGGATACCCATGATGGTGTTATCGTTCAGATGAATATGTGTCACTTCCACATTGGGGTTTTTCTCAATGTCTTTTTCGCTTACGCCAAACCCATGGTTTTGTGAAGTCATTTCACCGAGGCCGGTAACTAAATTTTTAACCGGATGATTAAGTCCGCGGTGCCCGTGATGCATTTTATAAGTTGACAATCCGCAAGCAAGAGCCACCAATTGATGACCAAGACAAATTCCAAAAACCGGTTTATCTAATGTCAGGATTTCTTTAACTGTCTTTATTGCATAGTCCATCACCGAAGGATCTCCGGGGCCATTGGATAAAAAATACCCGTCGGGCGCCCATGATTCCATTTCTGAGGCACTCGTTTTGGCTGGAAACACTTGAACATAGCATCCGCGGGCAGCAAGATTTAAGAGGATGTTTGTTTTAATCCCATAATCCAGCGCCGCAACCTTAATGGGCGCATTAGGCTTGCCAACAAAGTAAGACTTCTTCGTACTCACCACAGACGACAACTCCAATCCGTCCATTGAAGGGACTTTTTTCAACTCCTCTTTCAGTTGCTCCGGAGAATGTTCGGAAGAGATGATTGCATTCATAGCCCCCTTGCTGCGAATGTGACGCACCAACTTCCTGGTATCCAGACCAGTGATGCCTACCACACCGTTTTTTTCAAGGTAAGCCTGTAAGCTCTCTTTGGATGTCTTCCTGCTAAATTCGCTTGAAAACTCATTTACAACAATACCGCTGATCTGTGGCTTTGCTGATTCTTGCTCTTCGTTTACAGTACCATAGTTGCCAATGTGAGCTGTAGTGTTTACGATGATCTGTCCGTAATAGGATGGGTCTGTATAGATTTCCTGGTAGCCGGTCATTCCTGTGTTGAAGCAAATTTCACCTCCGGAAGTGCCCCTTTTGCCAATGGCTTTTCCTTCTATTAACAAACCGTCTGCTAAAAGTAAATATGCTTTGTCTGTCATAATCCGAATTGGGTCAACAAAAATACTTGATTAACTATAATATTTTGGAAATAAAAAAAGGATTGAACTTACGCCCAATCCCTCTTTTTGATAAAATGAATGATTCAATTTATTCTTTCTTTTTCGCCTTTTTAGCAGCTTTTTTAGGCTTGTCTTCAGCAGTTGCAACCTCAGTTGCTCCGGCTTCAGCACCATCCTCTTTTTTACCTTTGCGTCCCCTGCGGGTTTTTGCCTTCTTGGCAGCTCCGTCTTTCTTATAAAGATCGTTAAAGTCAACCAATTCCATTAAGCACATATCAGCAGCATCGCCCAAGCGAGGATCACTCAATTTTACGATGCGAGTATAACCGCCATGTCTTTCAGAAGTACGCCCGGCTACTTCTCCAAACAGTGTAGTTACCGATTCCTTGTTTTGCAAATATGAAAATACAACCCTGCGCGAGTGTGTAGAATCTGTTTTAGCCTTTGTAATCAAAGGTTCTACATATTTTCTCAATTCCTTGGCTTTTGCCACTGTTGTGGTAATCCTCTTGTTGAGGATTAGCGAAGACGCCATGTTTGAAAGAAGCGCATGCCTGTGGGCAGAGGTCCTTCCAAGGTGATTTATTTTTTTTCCGTGTCTCATTAGTCTTCTTCCAGTTTATATTTGGCAAGATCCATTCCAAAAGTCAGGTTCTTATCAGAAACCAATTGTTCTAATTCAGCGAGTGATTTCTTACCAAAATTCCTGAACTTCATCATATCAGAAATATCAAGTTGCACCAATTCGCCAAGGGTTTTCACGTCGGCAGCTTTGAGGCAATTGTAAGCGCGAACAGATAAGTCTAAGTCATGCAATTGTGTTTTCAACAATTTGCGCATGTGTAGCATCTCTTCATCAACTTGCTCTACTTCGCTGTCTTTGGTGGTTTCAAGTTCGATTGATTTATCTGAGAAAAGACGGAAGTGCTGGATCAAAATGAATGCTGCGCCTTCCAATGCTTTTTCAGGATGGATTGATCCGTCGGTTTCAATCTCAACCATCAATTTTTCGTAGTCAGTCTTCTGTTCTACGCGGGTGTTTTCCACACTGTACTTTACATTTTTTACAGGCGTGAAAATTGCATCGATCGGAATAAAGCCAAATACTTGTTCGTTTGGCTTGTTCTCTTCTGCAGGCAAGTAACCGCGGCCTTTCTCAACTGAAAGTTCGATTTCAAAATGAGAAGACTCATCCAAATTACAGATCACATGATCCGAATTCAGAATTTCAAAGCCTGAAGTAAACTTCGCGATGTCACTG
Organism: Bacteroidota bacterium; assembly: GCA_013285945.1. Taxonomy (GTDB): domain Bacteria; phylum Bacteroidota; class Bacteroidia; order Cytophagales; family Cyclobacteriaceae; genus ELB16-189. The sequence goes on from JABDGP010000029.1 coordinate 17,194, forward strand.
GCTTTGAACTGCTTTTGTTTCTTAATGTTCACCACCACTTTAGAGTCGTTGGTGTCGCCTATTTTTCTGAATCGAACTTGCTTCAGATTCAAAATGATTTCGGCTACGTCTTCTACAACGCCTTCAATGGTTGAGAACTCATGCAATACTCCCGGAATCTTAATTCCTGTGATTGCATAACCTTCCAATGATGACAATAAAATTCTTCTCAGCGCATTGCCGATGGTAACGCCATATCCTTTTTCCAGAGGTTTGAAGGTGAAAAGACCATGGAAGTCGTCTGACTTTTCCATCACCACTTTATCTGGCATTTGAAATGCTAATATTGACATAAGCTCTTTACTTTTTGTTTCAGGATTACTTAGAGTACAATTCCACTATCAACTGTTCGTTGATGTTTTCGGGAATATCTTCACGAGGTGGAAGGTTGATGAGTTTGCCTTCCAGTTCCTTTCCGTCCCATTCCAGCCAGTTGTATTTTTTTGCTCCCTGCACAGAAAGCGCAGTAGTGATGGCTTCTAACGATTTCGATTTTTCACGCACTGCAACTTTATCGCCAGGACGCAATGTGAAGGAAGGAACATTTACAACATCGCCATTAACCAAGATGTGTTTGTGTACCACCAATTGGCGAGCTGCTCTTCGTGTTGGTGCTACGCCCAAACGGTATACGGTGTTATCGAGGCGAGATTCCAAAAGTTGTAAAAGCACTTCGCCGGTTACACCTTTCTTGCGGGTAGCTTTATCGAAAGTGTTTTCAAACTGACGCTCAAGAACACCATAGATATATTTTGCTTTCTGCTTCTCAGCTAACTGTGTAGCGTATTCAGAAACCTTTCTCTTCTTGGTCTTGCCATGTTGGCCGGGGGCATAATTCTTCTTTGCAAGAACTTTGCTCTCGCCCATTACAGGTTCATTGAACCTTCTGGATATTCTTACTTTAGGACCGGTATATCTTGCCATTTTCTTATGTTGATTTTAGATCGCTGATTTTAGATTTTCTATCTACTACCTTCAATCATTAATTATTCAATTTATTCTCAGTTCTATCAGATTTACATCAAATCAAAAATCGTAACTCTGAATTCTAAATTTTTAAACTCTTCTTTTCTTAGGTGGACGGCAACCATTGTGTGGCAGTGGAGTCATGTCCTTAATGGTCATCACTTCAATGCCCGAAGCCTGGAGACTACGGATAGCAGACTCACGGCCAGCACCTGGTCCTTTCACAAACACCTCCACTTTACGCAAGCCTTGTTCAAAAGCCTTTGTTGCTGCTTCCTGTGCTGCAACCTGAGCGGCATATGGGGTGTTTTTCTTTGAGCCTTTGAAGCCCATTTTCCCTGCTGACGCCCAAGCCACTACCTGACCTGTGCTATTGGTAAGTGAAATGATAATGTTGTTGAAGGTAGCACGAATGTGGGCATGGCCTATGGCCTCCACCACTACGGTGCGCTTCTTGCTCTTATCTTTCTTCTTTTCAGCTACTGGTGCTGTTGCCATACGAAAAGTATTATTGTTTCAATTATCCTTTAACTGCTTTCTTCTTGTTTGCCACTGTCTTACGCTTGCCTTTGCGTGTACGGGCATTGTTCTTCGTGGTTTGACCACGCACAGGTAATCCTCTGCGATGACGTAAGCCACGATAACATCCGATATCCATCAGGCGCTTGATGCTGAGCTGAATCTCTGATTTTAAAGAACCTTCAATGCGAAATTGCTCGGCAATAATTGCGCGGATCACATTGGATTCTTCATCATTCCAGTCTTTCACTTTCTTGTCCAAATCAACTTTGGCTTGAGAAAGTATTTTTTGGGCTGACCGGCGGCCAATACCAAAAATGTATGTGAGGCCAATTTCGCCTCTTTTGTTGTCCGGAATATCAACACCTGCTATACGTGCCATAATTATCCTTGTCTTTGTTTATACCGTGGATTCTTTTTGTTGATTACATACAACTTGCCTTTGCGCCTGATGATCTTACAATCAGCGCTCCGTTTTTTTATAGATGCCCTTACTTTCATAACTACTTGTATCTAAATGTTATCCTGCCTTTAGTCAAATCATAAGGCGACATTTCTAATCTCACTTTATCGCCTGGTAAAATGCGGATATAATGCATCCTCATCTTGCCTGATATATGTGCCAACACTTCGTGGCCATTTTCCAACTGCACTTTAAACATCGCATTGGACAACGCCTCAAGTATTGTTCCGTCTTGCTCTATCGACTTCTGTTTCGCCACTTGAACTTATAACTTTCTTCGATGTACTCGTGTGTTGTTACTATTTCAGTTCTGTCTTCAAAGATCGCCACCATGTGCTCAAAGTGAGCGGATGGTTTGCGGTCATTTGTTCTTATTGTCCAACCGTCTTTCTCCTGCACTACATTTTTCGTTCCCATATTGATCATCGGCTCGATTGCGAACACCATGCCAGGCACGATTTTCGGTCCCTTACCACGTTTGCCATAGTTGGGTACTTCAGGATCTTCGTGCAAATCTTTGCCAACTCCGTGCCCCACTAATTCCCGCACCACGCCATAACCAAACTGCTCAACATGATTCTGCACTGCAAAACTTACATCACCAATCCGGTTACCGGCTTTCGCCTGAGCAATTCCGAGATACAGCGACTCATAAGTTCTATCCAATAATTTCAATACTTCCGGGCTTACTTTTTCCAGCGGATATGTGTACGCAGAATCGCTATGGAAACCTTTGTACTTCACTCCGCAGTCTACAGAGATGATGTCGCTTTCGCGTAATTCATAATCTCCTGGAAACCCGTGCACTACCGTTTCGTTTACCGAAATGCACAACGCAGTTGGAAACCCGTGGTAGTTTTTGAACGATGGCCACCCGCCATTGTCCTTGATATACTCATCAGCAATTTTATCCAGGTCTTTCGTTTTCACTCCGGGCTTGATGGCCTTGGCTACTTCCGCATGCGCTCTTCCTAAAATCTGAGCGCTTTCTTTTATTACCTGAATATCCTCTGCTGTCTTATAGTGAATCATTTCACCTTAAGCCGCAGCAAACTGAGAACGTCCTTTTACTCTGCCAGACTTCATCATTCCTTCATAGTGGCGCATCAGCAAGTAGCTTTCAATTTGCTGGAGTGTATCAAGTACAACACCAACTAAAATCAGCAATGAAGTGCCACCGTAGAAGTAAGCAAAATTCTGAGTGATACCGGCCTTTACTGCAAAAGCAGGAAGGATCGCTACCATCGCCAGGAAAATTGCACCGGGCAAAGTAATCTTTGATAAAATCGCATCTATAAAATCGGCAGTCTGTTTACCAGGCTTAATTCCCGGAACAAACCCGCCATTTCTTTTCAAGTTATCAGCAATATCGTTTGACGGAACAGTGATAGCTGTATAGAAAAAAGTGAAAATAATGATCAGTGACGCGAACAATAAATTGTACTGCCAGGAAGTAAAGTCAGCAAATGTAGTTCCTACATAAGCGCCCAAATCGCTATCGCGCCAAATGCTAGCCATCAAAGGAGGAATGAACATCAATGCCTGAGCAAAGATGATAGGCATAACCCCTGCCGAGTTCAATTTCAATGGAATGAAATCGCGCTTGCCTCCATAAAGTTTATTCCCTACAACTTGCTTCGCATACTGAATAGGTATTTTGCGGGTAGCCTGAGTTAACGCTATCACACCAACAACTACAAAGAACAAAGCCAATATTTCAATGATGAAAAGTAACAAGCCATTCAATCCTTTTGATTCAACTTCTTGCAAAATCGCTACAGGGAAACGTGAGACGATGCCAATCATAATCAGCATGCTTATTCCGTTACCAATACCCTTATCTGTAATACGCTCGCCAAGCCACATGCAGAACATGGTGCCCGACACGATAATGATCATCGAAGAGACTGTATAAAATAACCCAGGCTGAATAATCGCTTCAGGATTAACAATTGATTTCAGATAACCGAACGACTGTGCTGCTGTGATTACTATAGTAAGTACGCGTGTAAATTGATTTAACTTCTTTCTGCCGCTTTCACCTTCTTTTTGAAGCTTGGTGAAATGTGGAACCGCTACCGTTAATAACTGCACTACGATAGAAGCAGAGATATAAGGCATAATGCCTAACGCAAAAATGGAAGCTCGTGTAAACGATCCTCCCAAAAATGTGTTCAGCAGATCAAAAATTCCACCTGAATTTCCAGTTAACTTATTCGGGTCGATTCCTGGCAATACGATATAAGATCCTAATCTGAAAATGATCAGAAAGCCTATCGTATTGAGGATCCTCACACGAAGGTCTTCAATGGAAAAAATGTTCTTTATGGTCGTTAGAAAACGCTTCATTTATTTCACGATTGTGGCACTACCGCCAGCCGTTTCAATTGCTTTTGTTGCTGTAGCTGAGAAAGCATGAGCTTCCACAGATATTTTCGATTTCAGTTCGCCTCTTCCCAGGATTTTTACCTGATCGCTCTTTCCAACGATTCCGTTGTCGCGCATTAATTGCACGCTGATGGTAGAAGCTTTTATTTTTGTTGCCAGTTCTTCAAGAGCATCCAAGTTGATAGGCTTGAAATAAATCTTGTTATTGTTCTTAAAACCAAATTTAGGGACGCGTCTTTGCAATGGCATCTGACCACCTTCAAAACCTATCTTTTTGTGATAGCCCGAACGTGACTGAGCCCCCTTGTGACCACGGCCCGCGGTACTCCCGCCACTTCCCTGACCTCTGCCAAGGCGCTTATTTGTTTTTGTCGAACCGGTAGCCGGCTTGAGCGTATGCAGCTTCATCTTATAATTCGGTTACGCTTACTAAATGACTTACTTTTTTAACCATGCCCTGAATCTGAGGAGTGTATTCCACTTCCACAGAGTTATGCACTCTTCCTAAGCCCAATGACTGAATGGTTCTCAATTGAGTTTCAGGTCTTTTAATTGTGCTACGGACTTGGGTGATCTTAACTTTTGCCATAATCCTTATCCGTTAAAAACTTTTGACAATGAAATTCCACGATTGCGAGCGATTGTTTGAGGATCGCGCATAGTTGTCAGTGCTTTGAAAGTTGCCTTCACCACGTTGTGAGGGTTTGAAGAACCTTTCGATTTCGCTAACACATTGTGTACGCCTGCGCTTTCAAGCACAGCACGCATAGCACCACCGGCGATTACACCAGTACCAGCTGAAGCCGGCTTCAATAACACAAAGCCTCCTCCAAATTTCCCGATCGATTCGTGTGGCACAGTACCCTTAATAATCGGCACTTTTACCAAATGTTTTTTAGCATCGTCAATGCCTTTGGTGATTGCATCAGTTACTTCATTGGCTTTGCCCAATCCATAACCCACTACACCATTGCCATCGCCTACGACTACAATCGCTGCGAAGCTGAACCTACGACCGCCTTTCACCACTTTGGCTACGCGCTGAATAGCTACTACCTTCTCTTTCAAGTCGATTTCGCTGGCCTTTACCGTGCTGACGTTACTTTGTGTCATGCTTTAAAATTTTAAGCCTCCTTCTCTGGCGCCTTCGGCCAAAGCTTTGACGTTTCCGTGATATAAATAACCATTGCGATCGAATACAATCTCTTTGATCCCGCTGGCAATAGCCTTTTCGGCAACTTTCTTACCAACTGTTTTTGATATTTCAAGATTTACTCCGCCTTTTGATTCCAAATCTTTTGAAGAAGTAGCCAGTATCGTATGACCTTTGGAGTCGTCAATTACCTGAGCATAAATTGCCTTGTTGCTCTTGAAAACAGAAAGCCGCGGTCTTGCCGGTGTGCCTTCTATTTTGTGACGGATACTTAACTTGATCCGTTTTCTTCTGTCTTTAATCTTCGGCATAACTTTAATTATTTAGCGGCCGCTTTACCAGCTTTTCTTCGTACAAATTCACCCACATAACGGATGCCCTTACCCTTGTAGGGTTCAACCGGACGAAGTGATTTAATTTTTGCGGCCATCTGACCGATCAATTGCTTATCAATTCCTTCTAGAATGATCAAAGGATTCTGTCCTTTCTCTTGAACTGCCTGTAGTTTCAATTCGGTAGGAACAGCAAATATTACACTGTGCGAATAGCCTAAGCTAAGATCAAGCACATTGCCCTGAGCTGTTGCTTTGTAACCTACACCAATAAGTTCAAGATCGCGTCTGTAACCTTTGCTCACGCCCTCTACCATATTCGCAATCAATGAACGGTACAATCCGTGCATTGCCTTATGTCTCTTTTGTTCAGTAGGGCGATGTACTAATACATTGCCTTCCTCCATCGTGATTTTGAAATCGCGATCGATCACTTGTTTCAATTCGCCTTTAGTGCCTTTTACAGTTACTAAATGCTCTGCTTCCGAAAAAGTGCAAGTGACACCTTTGGGTAAGCTTATTGGTAATCTTCCTATTCGTGACATGGTCTTGCTTGATTAATAAACGTAACACAAAACTTCACCACCTACATTCAAAGCCTTGGCCTCTTTATCGGTAATCACACCCTTAGAAGTGGAGAGGATAGCGATGCCCAATCCATTAAGGACTTTAGGTAATTCTGTAGCAGGCTTATACTGGCGCAAACCAGGTGAACTCACACGCTCTAACTTGGTGATTGCAGACTCTTTGGTCTCAGGGTTATACTTCAAAGCAATTTTGATGTTGCCTTGCTTGTTTTGAGTATCCTCAAACTTATAATTGAGGATATAGCCCTTGTCAAAAAGCACTTTCGTTACTTCCTTTTTAATGTTGGAAGCAGGGACTTCAACCACGCGGTGGCGAGCCTTGATTGCGTTGCGAACGCGGGTCAAATAATCTGCAATAGGATCCGTAATTTTCATAATATCTACTTTAAAAAAGCAAACCCGTTTTCTGAAACGGGCTGCAAAGATAATTAACAAATTTGGTTCTCCAAACTGTTACCTGGTTTCGGTTTGACTATTTGTCGCCCCGACCTTGGATACTCAGCAACCTACTATTTCAGTTCAAGCTACCAGCTTGCCTTGGTCAATCCTGGGATTTTCCCTTCGTTAGCCAATTGACGGAACTGGTTACGGCAAAGTCCGAACTTACTCATGTAGCCACGAGGCCTTCCGGTCAGTTTGCAACGACTGCGCAAACGTACTCTTGAAGAACTGCGGGGCAGTTTATCGAGGGCAGCATAATTGCCTGCTTCCTTCAATGCCTTGCGTTTTGCGGCATATCTGGCAACCAAAGATTCTTTCTTCAGGTCTCTCGCTATGATGGATAATTTTGCCATGGTTAGTTTTTATTTGCAAAAGGCATCCCGAATGCTTTCAGGAGCTCATAACTTTCTTCGTCTGTTTGTGCACTGGTCACAAACGTAATGTCCATACCGTTGATCTTGCTCACCTTGTCGATAGAGATTTCCGGGAATATGATTTGCTCTTTCACGCCCATGGTATAGTTACCGCGGCCGTCAAATCCCTTATCATTCACACCTTTGAAGTCACGTACCCGTGGAAGAGCTACGTTCATCAAGCGATCCATAAATTCATACATGCGGTTGCCTCTTAGTGTAACTCTCACACCGATAGCCTGACCCGAACGCAATTTAAAATTCGATATATCTTTCTTTGAGCGTGTTGCAACTGCTTTCTGACCACTGATGGTAGTGATTTCCTCAACACCTACATCAATCATTTTCTTATCGGCTACTGCAGCACCAATACCTTTATTGATACAGATTTTCTCAATCTTAGGTACCTGCATGATCGACTTGTACTGAAATTTTTCTTTCAGTCCCGGGACGATCTCTTGCACATATTTCTCTTTTAATCTAGGCGTTGCCATGGCTCAATTACTTTATAAATTCTCCAGTCTTTTTTGAAAAACGTTGCAGACTACCCTTTTCGTTCAACTTTCTTCCAGTACGGGTAGGTTTGCCAGAAGCAGGGTCTACCAGCATTAAATTGCTGATATGAACGCCTCCTTCAATTTTCTTAATACCTCCTTCAGGTTTTCCTGCTGAGGGCTTTTGGTGCTTTGTGATAATATTAATGCCTTCTACTATAGCACGGTTCTTGCCGGTTAGTATTTCCAACACTTTTCCGGTTTTGCTTTTATCATCACCCGACAACACTTTTACGGTGTCGCCTTTTCGAATGTGCAGTTTTTGCTGCTTGTTAGATTTCCTTTCCATAAACTAATTATAATACTTCTGGCGCTAACGATATGATTTTCATAAACTGCTTCTCACGAAGCTCACGTGCTACCGGTCCAAAAATCCGTGTTCCGCGGGGTTCGTCTTGTGGAGTGAGCAACACAGCTGCGTTGTCTTCAAAACGGATATATGATCCGTCTTTTCTACGCACTTCTTTCTTAGTGCGTACAATCACTGCCTTGCTCACCGTTCCTTTTTTTATCTGGCTGGTAGGCAGTGCTGATTTTACAGTCACTACAATTTTGTCGCCTACACTGGCTGAACGTCTTCTGGTGCCGCCTAATACGTGAAGGCAAAGCACTTCTTTGGCGCCACTATTATCTGCTACGGTAAGTCTGCTTTCGGTTGATATCATGATTACTTAGCTTTTTCAACAATTTCTACCAATCTCCATCTTTTGCTCTTACTGAGCGGGCGAGTTTCCATGATTCTCACGATATCGCCAATACCTGCTTCGTTCTTTTCGTCATGGGCCATGAACTTGGTCGTTTTGTTCATGAACTTTCCATAGATCGGATGTTTCACTTTCCGGTCCATAGCTACGGTAATGGATTTTTGCATTTTATTGCTCACCACTTTACCTACCCGTTCTTTTCTGCTATTGCGTTCTGTCGTTTCCATCGAAAATTACTTTTGGCTTTGCTTCGCTGTCAATTCTGTTTTTAACCGGGCAATGAGTTTGCGTGTTTCGCGAATCTTCATTGGGTTTTCAATTGCCGAAACCTGATGTGCAAATTTCATTTTGCGTTGGGTTTCTTTCTCACTGCCGATTTTGTCGGTCAATTCAGCAATGTTTAATCCTTTTATTTCAGCGTTCTTCATTTCTATTAAGCTTTAACTGCTGCTTGTTCTACATAATCTCTGCGCACAGTAAATCTGGTCTTGATAGGCAATTTGCCATCGGCCAGCGCCAATGCTTCTTTTGCTGTTGCCATTGTTACACCACCGGCCTCAAACAAAATGGTACCTGGCTTAATTACTGCCACCCAATATTCAGGAGCACCTTTACCTTTACCCATCCGCACCTCGGCTGGTTTGCGAGTAATCGGTTTGTCCGGAAAAATACGGATCCATACCTGGCCTTCACGCTTCATAGCGCGGGTTACAGCAACACGTGCAGCTTCTAACTGGCGTGCAGTGATCCATCCTGGCTCAAGTGCTTTCAGGGCGAAAGATCCAAAGGCAATCTGGTGGCCACGTGTGGCTGAACCTTTCACCTTGCCCTTTTGCATCTTTCTGTATTTCGTTCGCTTCGGTTGTAACATGGTTGCTACCTTAAATCTTTCAGTAAATTATTTTTTTCCTCTACGGCTATCACCTCCACGGTCTTGCCTTTCGCCACCTCTTCCGCCACGGTCATCTCTGCGGTCACCGCGACCACCACCGCCACCTCTTCTTCTATCGCCACCACTTGGTGCACCACCGCCTTTGTTCTCATTTCCTTGGTTACTTACCATTCCTACGTTAGGCGATAAGTCACGTTTGCCATAAACTTCTCCTTTGAAAATCCAGACTTTGATTCCGATTTTACCATACACTGTTTGTGCTTCAGAGATTGCATAATCAATGTCTGCACGAAGTGTATGCAATGGAATGCGTCCTTCTTTATATTGTTCGGTACGCGCCATATCGGCACCCGCCAAACGACCTGATAATTTCACTTTAATTCCTTCAGCACCAACTCTCATAGTCGAAGCAATTGCTTGCTTCATCGCGCGGCGATATGAAATACGAGCTTCTAACTGTTGTGCAATTGATTCACCAACCAATTTCGCATCCATTTCGGGACGTTTAATTTCAAAGATGTTTATCTGTACATCTTTATTGGTCAGTTTTTTTAATTCTTCCTTGATCTTGTCTACCTCAGTTCCTCCTTTGCCTATAACCACACCTGGACGAGCAGTGTGAATAGTAAGCGTGATGCGTTTCAGTGTGCGCTCAATCACCACTTTGGCAATACCGCCTTTTTGAATACGGGCATCAACATATTTTCTGATCTTATGGTCTTCAATTAGTTTGTCTGAGAAGGTGCTGCCTCCAAACCAACTTGAGTCCCATCCACGAACGATGCCTAATCTAAGGCCTACAGGGTTTATTTTCTGTCCCATTATTCTTTGGTTTCTTTAACTGCTGTTGTTTTCTCAGTCGATGCTTTTGCAGGCATACGGTCTATCACCAGGGTAACATGGTTTGAGCGTTTTCTTACACGGTGAGCACGACCTTGTGGTGCCGGCCTTAAGCGCTTAAGAATACGACCACCGCCCACGAAAATCTCTTTCACAAAAAGATCTGCCTCTTCCAACTTCACATCGGTATTTTTCGATTCCCAGTTGTTGATTGCTGACAAAAGAAGCTTTTCCATTTTTGCCGAAGGATGCTTGGCATCATACTTTAAAATGTTCAAGGCTCTGCTTACCCGCTCTCCGCGAATCAAATCGGCAATGAGTCTCATCTTCCGTGGTGAAGAAGGGGAGTTATTGAGGTAGGCAGTAGCCGGGCCAGACTTAGCCGCAAGTTTTACTGCTTCCAGTTTTTCCCTTTTTACAACCGACCTTTTCTTTTTCTTTTCAGTTTCCATGTTTCAGGTATCTATAAATTTCTGCCTGATTATTTTTTAGCTGCTGCAGCTTCGGCCTTATTATTTCCAGAGTGTCCTTTGAAGGTGCGGGTAGGAGCAAATTCACCCAATTTGTGACCGACCATGTTCTCAGTTACATACACCGGAATAAACTTATTTCCGTTATGCACAGCAAATGTGAACCCGATCATGTCAGGTGTAATTGTACTTCTGCGTGACCATGTTTTGATCACCGATTTTTTACCTGCTTGCTCCATCACTTGCACTTTCTTGAGCAAGCGGCTATCGAGGTATGGACCTTTTTTTACTGACCTTCCCATTATTTTTTCCTCCTTGCAATGATTAAACCATCAGAATATTTTTTCGGGTGACGGGTTTTCTTACCCTTCGCCAACAATCCTCGGCGAGAGCGTGGATGCCCACCAGATGCGCGACCTTCACCACCACCCATCGGGTGATCGACAGGGTTCATCGCTACCGGACGAGTACGTGGGCGTCTGCCTCTCCAACGAGAACGGCCTGCCTTACCTACTTTTTCATTCATGTGCTCTGCATTGGAAACAGCGCCAACTACGGCAACACAATTCACCAATACGTTGCGCATTTCGCCAGAAGGCATACGCAATGTTGCATAGTCTCCTTCGCGTGCTACTAACTGAACAAATGATCCAGCACTGCGAGCAATTGAAGCACCTTTGCCCGGCTTGATTTCTACGTTATGAACGATAGTTCCTACGGGTATTTTAGCCAATGGCAAAGCATTTCCAACTTCTGGAGCTACATCAGGACCCGACATTAGGGTCTGTCCTACTTTAATCCCCTGGGGAGCGACTATATAAGTCTTAGAACCATCAGCATAATATAATTTGGCCACACGAGCTGTACGTGAAGGATCATACTCGATTGACTTCACTACGGCAGCAATACCAAACTTATCGCGCTTGAAATCGATGATACGCAGTTTTTGCTTATGACCACCACCGATATACCGCATGGTCATATGACCTACGTTGTTACGGCCACCAGTTTTCTTTATGGTTTGCAACAGTGATTTTTCCGGGCGCGTCTCCGTGATATCCTCAAACCCAGGCGATAGCCTGTGTCGAGTGCCGGGAGTTACTGGTTTTAATTTCTTCATTGCCATGACTGACCTTAATTAAGGGTTGTCTTAATAAATTATACGTTGCTGTAAAAATCAATTACTTCACCTTCTGCCAAAGTAACGATGGCTTTTTTGTAGCCTGGCTTACGGCCTACCAGCATTCCTGCTTTTGTAGAGCGTACTTTTTTCTTGCCCAATACGGTGATTGTATTTACACGTGATACATTAACTCCATACATTTTCTCAACGGCATTCTTGATCTCCACCTTGTTGGCGGTTTCTTCTACAATAAATCCGTACTTGCCTTTTTCGTTGAGGGCAGAAACTTTTTCTGTAACCAAAGGGCTTTTTAATATGCTCATGACTACGCTTGGTTTAACAGGTTGCTGATTTTTTCTACTGAGCTTTCGGCCAGGATCAAATGCTCGGCATGGAGCACATCATACGTATTGATCTGGGAAGCTGTAATAACTTTTGTGTTTTTCACATTTCTTCCAGAGAGGACAAGGTTTGATTTGGATTCGGGAATAACGAGGAGTGTTTTCTTATCGCCCAACGACAGTGATTGGAGCATGCTCAAATACTGCTTGGTCTTTGGAGCTTCGAAGTTGAAATCTTCGATGACTGCGATAGAATTATCTTTTGCCTTATAGGTAAGAGCTGACTTACGTGCCAGGTCTTTTACTTTCTTATTCAGTTTGAAAGAATAATCGCGGGGAGCAGGTCCGAAAATCCGGCCACCACCTTTGAACTGAGGGTTTTTGATGTTACCCGCACGGGCGCCACCTGTGCCTTTTTGCTTCTTGATCTTTTTAGAAGATCCGCTAATTTCATTTCTCTGTTTAGATTTATGAGTTCCCTGACGCTTGTTGGCCAGGATGCTTTTCACATCCAAATAGATTGCATGGTCGTTGGGCTCGATTCCGAAAACCTCATTGGAGAGGCTTACGTTGCGGCCTGTCTTTTCACCACTATGTTTTACAACAGCTAAGTCCATTACTTTTGAAGGATTATCGTTGAATTCTTTGCACCGGGAACTGAACCACTGACAAGGATCAGGTTTTGTTCCGCCAAAATCTTTACCACTTTCAAGTTGGTAGTCTTCACACGCTCACCACCCATACGGCCTGGCAATCTTTTACCTTTGATTACGCGTGATGCGAACGAAGCATTACCCATAGAACCAGGGGCGCGAAGGCGGTTGTGCTGACCGTGAGTCTGGCCACCTACTCCGGCGAAATTGTGGCGCTTTACCACACCTTGAAAACCTTTACCTTTTGATGTACCTACAGCATCCAGGAAGTCACCTTCGATAAATACATCACCTATTTTTATTTCTTTACCTAGTTCGGCTAATGCAGCATATTCTTCGCTGATATCGCGGAATTCTACCAAATGCCTCTTCGGAGTGGTATTGGCTTTTTTGAAATGGCCAACCATTGGGTTAGAGGTATTTTTCTCTTTTTTCTCACCGAAAGCTAACTGAACAGCATTGTAACCGTCAGTCTCCTTGGTTTTCACCTGGGTGACAACACAAGGCCCAGCCTCGATGACTGTAACCGATATGTTTTGACCATCTTGGCCGAAAACACTGGTCATTCCTACTTTACGTCCTAATATTCCAGGCATAATTGAAACCTATTTGCTTGATTTTGAACCGATTTGTGGGTTTCCTCCCGCAAAAAGGACTGCAAAGATAGGAACTAAAGTATAGCTAGCAAGTGCGGGTGAAAAAAAAACCTGAAGAGTTCAATCTCAAAGGGATTATTCCCGAATAGGAAATCAAAGGTTGAAGTCCTTCTTGCCACCGGTTTTGGCTACCAGGTGTATCTCCTCTATTATAATAGCGTGTGAAAGAGCCTTACACATATCATAAATCGTGAGGGCAGCCACTGCGGCGGCTGTTAATGCCTCCATCTCGGCTCCGGTTTTGGCAGTGACTTTCACAAATGTGCTGATAAGAGCCCTGTTTTTTTTAAGGGTTATCGTCACCTGACAATTTTCTGTCATCAACGGATGGCAAAGAGGAATCAACTCATGGGTTTTTTTGGCGGCCATTACTCCTGCAAGGATAGCCGTTTGAAATACCGGGCCTTTTTTGTTGATCAGTTCATTTCCTTTAATTGCTTCAATAATTTTTGAGGTCAATTTCACAGTTGCTCGGGCACGGGCAGTGCGCTCGGTAACCTTTTTTGAGGAGACGTCTACCATTGCAGGATGGCCTTTCTGATCAATATGGCTCAGCTTCTTTTTCATAACTTGCCTTGAACAAAAATACTAATTCGATGGTGAGCGTGGCCGAAGCCGAAAATATTATTCTCCACCATTTGTTTAAGCCCTCGATAGAAAAAGTGCCACTCACACTTGCAAACGGAAGAGTATTAGCCGAAGAAATAGAAGCTGACCGCGACTTGCCTCCTTTTAACCGGGCCACAATGGATGGCATCGCTATTTCTTTTGAAAAATATCAGCACGGGCAGCGCACGTTTAGAATTGAAGGTGTCCAAGCCGCTGGACAAGCCCAACAATTATTGACTGACAATAGAAATTGTATTGAAATAATGACTGGCGCACCCTTGCCAATAGGAACTGACACGATAATTCCGTACGAAAGCCTCACGATTGAAAACAAAGCTGTTTCAATTTCTGAAAATGGAGTTGTGAAAGGGCAAAGTGTTCATTCTCAAGGAAGTGACGCTCATCAATATGAATTGCTTTTGAGTGGGGCTATGAAATTATCTCCGGCAGAAATTGCCTTGCTGGCATCCGTTGGTAAATCGGAAGTAGCCGTTTTTAAAAACCCAAAGGCGGTAATAATTTCTACAGGCGATGAATTGGTGGATGTAGACCATATGCCCTTGCCACACGAAATCAGAAAGTCAAATAGCTACGCGCTACTTGCTGCGCTAAGCGAATTGGACTGTGAAGCTGATGTTTTTCATTTAAAGGATGATCAAAAAGAATTAACTGATAGTATAAAATCGATTTTGAGTAATTATGAATTGATTATTCTTTCGGGTGGTGTTTCCAAAGGTAAATTCGATTTTGTGCCGAAAGTACTGGAGTCGCTCGGCATCAAAAAATTATTCCATGGAGTAAGCCAGCGCCCCGGAAAGCCAATGTGGTTTGGTCATTCTGACAAAAACACGGTCTTTGCTTTGCCCGGCAATCCGGTATCAACTTTTATGTGCTTTCATCGCTATGTAAAACCATGGCTGGAAAAAAGTATGAACTTAAAAACGAAAGCTCATTCAGCCATCCTCGCCGCTGACTTTACTTTCGCGCCTTCGCTCACGTATTTTCTGCAGGTAAAAATCGAAAATGAAAACGGACGACTCCTGGCCTATCCATGTGCTGGTGGAGGCTCAGGCGATTTTGCAAACCTGAAAGACGCTGACGGGTTTTTAGAACTGCCGTTGGAACGAATGGAATTTCGAAAAGGAGAATGTTTTCCTTTGATCCTATTTCGATAGAATCAAAATTCCAATGTCAAAACCGATAAGTCGAATCTTTTAAAAATCCATTTTCGGCCGTTCCTTTTGGCCATACTGAATAGAGTTGAAATACTTCTGCTTCTTTTTCCCAACAGACGTTTTGTAATACGGTTTGGGCGAAGCACATGAACTTAAAATGACTAAAGCTGAGACAAATACTACAACGCACTTTTTCATATTCTTTCGATTTGCTGGTACTAAATACCCGCTTCTGTGGCCAATGACCACGCTGTCCTCTGCAAATCGTATTTTTGCCGGACGAACTAACTAGGCGACAGCCAAACGACATTTACCAATGGATCAGAAAAGAACAGAAATAGCCCAATTGGGCGAATTTGGGTTGATTGACAGGATAAAAAGCAATTTTTCACTTCAAAACCCTACATCGCTCAAAGGCATTGGCGATGATGCCGCGGTGATTGATATCGGCACTGAAAATGTATTGATTTCCACAGATATGATGCTGGAAGGAATCCATTTTGACCTCGCCTATATGCCATTACAGCACCTTGGCTACAAAGCCGTAGCCATAAACGTGAGCGACATCGCTGCCATGAATGGCAAACCGGAGCAAATCATTATCGGGCTTGGGCTGAGCAATCGGTTTTCTTTGGAAGCCGTGGATATGCTTTATGAAGGTATCAATGCCGCTTGCAAAAATTATAAAGTAGATCTGGTTGGTGGCGATACTACTTCGTCTTCTTCGGGGTTAGTGATTTCTATTACAATAATCGGGCGAGCGGCAAAAGAAAAAACTGTATTGCGCAGCGGCGCAAAAAACAATGATATTATTTGTGTTACCGGCGATTTGGGAGCGGCTTTTCTTGGGCTTCAAATTTTGGAACGTGAGAAGCAGGTATATCAGGCTAATCCGCAAATGCAACCTGACTTGGAAAAATACGAATACCTCGTTGGCCGCCAGTTAAAACCGGAAGCGCGCATGGACATTGTTTATGAGCTTGCTGAAAAGAATATCGTACCTACTTCCATGATCGATATTTCGGACGGACTTGCCAGTGAGCTGTTGCACCTTGGAAAAAACTCGAATACGGGTAGTAAGATTTTTGAAGACAAAATTCCAATTGATGCATTGGCATATGACACTGCGATCGAATTTAAGATTGATCCTACAACGACAGCCCTTAATGGAGGCGAGGATTATGAATTGTTGTTCACGATCAAGGCTTCTGATTTTGAACCATTAAAAAATCACCCCGACATCCATTTTATCGGGCACATGCATGATAATGTGAATCAAAATGTGATGATCTCGAAACAAGGAACTGTAGTGCCGATTCAAGCCCAAGGCTGGAAACATTTTTAATCCTCGGGGTAGGGAATAAAAACAAAGCTGGTGAACTCTTCATCTACTACGAAGAGGCAGCAAAACTCGTCGGGGTCTTTGTAGGCATTAACAAAATCTTCTGCCTTATCGGTGGCAATGAGTTCGCGTTGTACAAACTCATCCATGAAAGAAGCGTAATAATTCCAATCGAGGTTCAGTTCAAATTTCCGGATCAGCAATTGCCCGATAGGGATTTCTTCTTTAGAGATGGCAAACACCGGATAATCGAAGCCGCTCTTCCGAATTTGATACGAAGCTTCCTTGAGGGTGTCGGCTACTTTTATAAAGTCTGAGCTAATCGTGCCCAGGTATTTGCCGTTGAGCTCAGGGTCGTTGAACATACCAAAATCGTTTTAGCGTTATCTAATTACCAAGTTATTAGCAAAGATATTTAATCAACAGCAAGAGAGGCATCTCCCATCCTTGTTTTCATAATTTTATTTTCGCTAAATATGTTCCATGAGAAAAGGACTAGCTAAAGTAGAAGGCGAACGAAAAAAATTTCAGGCTACATTTAGCCGCGTCGGAAAGAAGACTAACTATCAGGGTTTTAGTGAAGACACTATCTTATTAACTAACATACTGGATATTGAAACCGGGAAAGTCGTTGCAGACCATCTTTGGTTCAGTTTTACAAAAGGATTTGAAGACGCCAAGATCAAGGAAGGAATGCTGTTGGAATTTGACGCTCGCGTGAAGCCTTATAAAAAAGGCTATGTGAATAAAAGACTTGGCCTTCGTTCTCAAAAAATCGATTACAAACTAAGTCATCCGACTAAAATTGTGGCTGTTAAAAGCAGCCGTTAGCATTTGCGCGGAAAAACCTCCGCGTTGCGCTTTCCAAATTTGTATATTCGAATTCCAAACCCGTTTATAAATGCGTTCATGGGGAATTCTCAAAAAGGAGTTTTTTGTTGGCTTATTCTTAATGGCAGTCTTTGCCATAATGGTGTTTTTCGTTTACGACTTATTGTTTTCTCGCCCCTCCATTCATAAGGGAGTAATTGTGGAGAAAATATTTGTTCCCGGAAAATATGTGGCAGGACCAAACACAGTTACAGGAAGTCGCTACAGGTCATATAAGTACAATATTTCTTCTCAAAGCCAGCATCAATGGATTGCGTTTGTTAAAGATGAGTCTGGAAATTTGCTCAAAGTCAATTGCACATCAGATCATTATGAGAACAAAGCAGTGGGTGACACTCTTCTATTCAAGGAATTTCGCGGTGAAGTTTTTAAAGTGGAGTATTTCTCGCATAATGACGAAGATGTGGATAGCCTTGATCTAAAAGTAAATCGAGTTCGCTAATTCTTAGATTTATGAGTCAGCTTCAATTTCCTGGCTATATCCGGGTAATCTGTAATAATACCATCTACTCCCATCTCTTTTAATTCGGTCATTTCTTTTTCATCATTCACGGTCCATGGTATGACACGAAGCCTGCCATTCTTTTTTTCCGGTTTTGTTGGATGCGATGGATTAAAGGTGTGGAGAAAATTTACTTCGTTCTGGTCGAGAAGCCGGTATTCGGGGCTATAGATATCAGGCACAAAACCAAGCTCATCCAAATTCTCTTTGATGCTTTTTAGATTTTCTATTAGCAAAGCCAAACGTACTTCGGGATATTTCTGATGCCAATATTTCAACACACGTAAATCAAATGATTGAATCACGACACGGTTCCATGGCAGGTATTGATCAATCAGCTTAAAAGCCAAGTCCGAAAATTCTTCGGGCTTGGGATGAAATTTTAAATCACCACTTGGTGCGCTTTTCACTTCTATATTATAATCAACCTCATATTTGGTAAAATTCTTTATATGATTTTCAGCGGCAACGATCACATCGGCCAATAGCGGCTTCGCTACTTTCATTTTTCGTTGTTCAGGGAATTTCTCATTTCCATTAGAGCCGCAATCCCACAGTTTAACTTGTTCATAATTCATTTGATAAATATTGAATTTCCGTTCATCTCGCTCTTTAATCGGATTACCCGACGGATTGAGACAATAAGCAGCACTCATCCACGCCTCGTGCGACACAATCACCTGCCTATCTTTTGTAATAGCTAAATCCATTTCCAAGGTCGTTACTCCGGAGTCGAGGGCTAGAAGAAAAGCAGGTATGGTATTTTCTGGCATCAGTCCGCGTGCGCCCCGGTGCCCTTGCACATCAAATTTTGGAATAAAGTTTTGAGCAAGCAGAGTATTCATATAAAAGAAAGTAAGCAGGAAAGTAAGTTTCGTTTTCATAGATTATTTTTCATTGGATTATTTTTCTTTGTGCAATTTCCTAATTCCAACAAGTAAAGCAGAAATGATTACGGACATAAGTTGCACCAATACATTTGTAAGAATTGTGAAGTACCTGAAAAATCGAATAGTTGCTTCTGAAAAAGTCTCTACTGTGTTTCAATTAATAAAAAATACCGTGAGATAACTGCGCTCGAACTGATGATTGCACCAATGATAGTGAACTGTTTTTGTGAAGAGCTATTCATTTAATAATCAAAATTCAATTTATTCATAAAAATTGTAACGGGCTGTTATCTTTAAGGGAAATCAAAAGAATTGTCACGCACAATAAAATTCATCCTATTCCTCGCCATGTTGATTATTGGTGGGTGGGGATTCTTCAGTCATCGCAAAATCAATAGACTTGCAGTGTTCACGTTGCCTGTAGAGATGATCACTTTTTATAAAAAAAATATTCAATACATCGAAGAAGCCGCGGTCAATCCTGATCGGAGAAGATACATCATGCCCGAAGAAGCTCCACGGCATTACATCGATTTGGATGATTATGGTGACAGTGCTGTCAACCGCTTGCCACGTTATTGGAAAGAAGCCGTTGAAAAATTTGGAGAAGATTCATTGCAAGCGCACGGCATTTTGCCTTGGAATATCTTCAGAGTTTATCACCAATTGAAAGATGCGTTTTTTGTGCGCGATCCCACAAAAATACTCCGTTTCTCAGCTGATCTTGGGCATTATATTGCCGATGCTCATGTGCCGTTGCATACCACCAAAAATTATGATGGTCAGTTGACCGGGCAGAATGGTATTCATGCTTTCTGGGAATCGCGCTTGCCGGAATTATTCTCCGGCGACTTTGATTTTTTCACCGGCAAAGCAAAATATATTAGCAACGTGCAACTCGCAGCCTGGAAAATTATATATGAAACACACCAGTCGCTTGATTCCGTCTTACTATTTGAAAAACAACTGGCGACAAAATGGGGTGATAAGAAATTTTAATTTTGAAACCAACGGACGACAGACTGTGAAAGTATTTTCAGCAAGCTATTCAAAAGAATATCATCAAATGCTATCTGGAATGGTAGAACGGCGAATGCGTGCCAGCGTACTAATGATTGGCAGCATTTGGTACTCAGCCTGGGTAGACGCCGGGCAACCTGATTTGAAATCACTGATTGACTACAAACCTTCGGAGGAAGACATTAAAATGCGTGAGGAAGATCTTAGGAAATGGAAAGAAGAGAAAAAGCTTTCGGCAAGACCACACGAAGCTCAAGAATAAAATATTCGAAGATCAAGAGTTTTCTTAGCTCTCGATCTTTCGAATTTTCAAATTGATTATTACATTTTTCTCACGTGGCCACTTCCAGAAGCGTGGCTGTTTACCTGGCTTGGGTTGCCTTTGTAAGTCACGCTACCGCTACCTGAAATTGTTGCATCTAACTCATTCTTCACATTGATTTCAACATCGCCCGAGCCGGAAATGCGCACTTCACATTTTGCAACTTCGAGGTTGGCGGCAAGGACTTTACCTGAACCGCTGATCGTAGTTTTGATCTGATTTGCAGTACCGCTGGCCATTACTTTTCCTGAACCAGAAACACTGACATCTGCTCTTCCGGCGATAGCAGCCGCGATATTTACTTTTCCAGAGCCACTCACACTACTTTCAAAACTTTGGCAAGAGCCTTTCAGGTCAATATCACCACTGCCAGATACATCAGCTTCGATTGCACCTTTGGCGTCAACTTCGATTTCAAGAGAACCCGAGCCGCTTACTTTTAAATCCAAATCGTTGCTCGTTAATTTTCCACTGCCAATCAGGTCGCCTGAGCCGCTTACACTCAACCCGTCAATATCTTTCATAGTGATGTAAACAGTAATCTTATCATCGTCGCGCCAATTCCAATTCATCCAACGTCCTTCACGGCCGATAGAAAGTTTGTTTCCGTCTACCTCCGTCTCAATCTTGCTTAATGTCTCTTTGTCGCCTTCAAGCACTACGCTCTGCGGGCTACCCTGCTTTAAGATCAGTTTGCCAGGTACACGAAAAGCTAATTTCGTAA
>JABDGP010000030.1 GCA_013285945.1 Bacteroidota bacterium
GATAGTAATGCTTTTGATTTTCCTTGCCAGGCGCACACTACTCCACACATATTTCAAAAAGGAAATACCACGGGCTATAAAGCCAAACGAATTATCATACGCGACTGGCAAGTAATGGACTTCAATACCTTCATAATTTTCGTTTCGATAAACATGCGCATTACAACCGGTGATTACCGTGGTTTCAATGCCATGATCAACCAGCGCTTTAGCAAGATAATAGGATCTGATAGCGCCTCCTTTTTTAGGAGTATTGAAATGCTGATGGAGAATTAAAACTTTCACTCTGCAAATAAAAGGAAACAAGGCCAAACCAAAAATTGATTTCAATTTTGCTTTTAAGATACCGATTGGTATCTTTGCGCATGCGCAATGCACACGAAACCATAGGCTTGATTCTTCACAAGGCTGGCGGATTGTTTAACTCGCACGGTTATAAAGCCACGTCAATAGGGCACATCACTTCCGCCACCGGCTTCACAAAAGGTGCCGTGTACCGTCATTTTAAAAGCAAAGAGAAGCTGGAAGCGCAGGCTTTGGATTACTTATCCGGAATTATGTTCGACAATTTGAAGAAGCGTATTCAGTCAGAAAAAAACGCAGGTGATAAGCTTCGATCAATACTTCATTATTTTGAGTCTTACATCAGCAAGCCCCCTATAAAAGGCGGGTGCCCTCTATTAAATGCGGCAATTGAGTCCGATGATGGTAATCCTTTGCTACGCAAAAAGGCCCATGTCATCCTTACGATTTTAAAGGATTCCATTCGGCATATTCTTGATAAAGGCATACAGTACGGTCAGATTAAGAAAACGGTAGATCAAAATCATTTCGGAACGGTAATGATCGCCAGTCTGGAGGGCGCCATTATGATGAGTAAGCTGTCGCGCACTGACAATGATATACAGATTATTATAAAACATTTGGATCAATTGATCCGTGATATAGAGGTCTAAATTTTTTTTACTTAATAAGATACCGATTGGTATCTATCGCTTATGAAAAAAGCCATTTTGATTTTCTTTTTCCGGTCTTATCTCAACACACTTTCATTGATAGCGCCACAAAAAGCAGCCAGAGATGGTTTCTTTTTATTCTGCCGTCCACGCAGACGTCCGGTAAAGCCCCATCATCTGGAGTTTCTAAATACTTCATATAAATTCACTATGACATATGATGGTAAAAAAGTGCAAGGCTACCGATGGGGTGAGGGTGAAAGGAAAGTCCTTCTTTTACATGGATGGGAAAGCCACAGCTATTGGTGGAAAAGTGTTGTCAGCGGTTTGTCAAAAGAGCAGTTCACCATTTATTCAATTGATGCACCTGGGCATGGCTTGTCGGAGGGTGACTATATCAACGTGCCACATTATAGCGGGCTCATTGAACAAATTATTCTTGAGAAAGGAAATTTCTATGCAATCCTCGGTCACTCGCTGGGCGCTTTCTCCGCTGTTTACACATTATACCGGGTGCCTCTCCCTGTTTCAAAACTAGTCGTCATGGCTTCGCCTGGTGAAGCCAAAGAATTTTTTGAGTACTATCAAAAAGTCTTAGGTCTTTCCCGACGTTCTGTAAAATTAATTGGTGATTTTTTTGTCAAAAAACTTGGGCACGCTCCGGAATATTTTTCAGTGGAAGAATTTGCCAAAAAGTTGACTATTCCCGGGTTGATCATCCACGATACGAAAGACACAGACGCTCCGTACGCGCATGCACTAGAAGCCCACAAAAACTGGAGTAATTCAAAAATGATCTCCACGACCGGGCTGGGGCATAATTTAAAATCTACCGACTTGATCAAGGAAGTTGAGAAGTTTCTGAATTGATTAATTCAATTTAGGGGTGATTTTTAATCCGAAATAAAAATTTCGCGCGGTCGCAGCATTGTAATACCGGCTGCCAACAGCGTTTATGTCGTTGCCAAGGCTGTATCGTTGATCAAAGGCATTATCGACTCCGGCAAAAAATTCAAGCGGAGTTTTACTTCTAATCTGATTTTTATATCCTATCCGGGCTCCAGCCAAAAAATAGGCTGAAGCAAAATCGGTGTTGGCGTCATTGAGTGGAATGCGGCCAGCGGAGTATGTCGTCAGGTTGCAATAAAATGTTTTGGCCAAAAGAATGTCCGCCCCTATAGCAACTGTATTGGCTGGCGTGCCGGTAATTTGATTTCCCGAATAGGATACTCCATCATGTGCATAATTTACAAATCTATATTTTGTAAAATTCCCACTCGTCCAGATTTTCAAATTTGAAAAAATCGCGGAAGAAAAATCCTGTTGCCAACTTAAACTTGTCTCCAGTCCTTTTTGTGAAGTATTTCCTGCATTGATAAAGTATTGCCCTCCATTTTGACTTACAATGGTTTGAGACAACTCAAAATCGTAGGCGACAACGTCAAATGAAATATTCTTAAAAATACTTCCTCGAACTCCAAGCTCATAACTGATTCCCTGTTCGGGGGCAAGACTATTATTGTAAACCCCTGAAGAAGGACGCACTTCTGCCAATGAAGGCGGCGAAAACCCTTTGCTTATTGAAGTAAATAACGAGAACGATTCGTTGAATTTTTTAAGCAAGGCTAGTCTTGGTGAAACCACAGGTTCAAAGTGTCTGGTTTGTTCACCAATAGGTGGAATCCCTCCAACGCGATTAAATTTATAGTTCAGAAAATTGGCACTGCTTCCTACTGTCAAAAAGAATTTTTCGGGAAGCTCAAGCTCAAGCTGAGTAAACCCGATCAAGAATCTTGAATATAAACGATCATCTGTTTGCAGCGTATCTTGCACGCCCAATTTGTTTCCGTAATCGGTGAGCGGTGAAAAGAAATTCTGAAACTCCAAACCAAAAGTGAGTTTGCCTTTCACTTTATTTCCTTCAAATTCATATTGGGTAGTCGTGCGGCCGCCCCAATTATATTCATTTCTCCTTTCATAGTTAAGGATTGAAGGATTGGTAAAATCCGTATAGGAGTAATAAAGGCCGGCCTTAGTCGACCATTTATCATTCCATTGATAATCATAAGATGCTCCACCATAAATGGTTTTGTTACGTACTGCTGCCTGTTGCTGCACTGCTCCCGCAGTTGTTTTTGATGGAGGTCTGGCTTGGCGAGGGTCAGTGTTGTACTGAGAAAGTGTTAGCCCACCAGGAGTCTGGTAATAAATATCAGTGTAGAAAACTGTCGTTTGCAAAGTGCTTTTGCTACCAAGTGAAAATTCTCCTTGTGTATTTAAAACATCGCGTCTCATCGCTGTTTGCTGTCGGTAGCCATCGGCTTGCTGGTGCGCATAGTTAACAAAGACTCTCGCTTTCGAATTGCCAAGGAATGCACTTGTCTGGTATCGTTGGAGCCCAAAACTTCCGCCAGATGTTGCTACCTGAACCTGATTCTGTTTGTTTATCGGACTGGTGAGTAAAACCACGCCACCGGTTCCGGCTCCATAGAGGCTTGCACCAGGGCCCTTGATGATCTCTGCACGGGCTATGGCATCAACATCCAGTAAATTAAGATAAGTATTACCTCCACCATCTGTGAGGGGCAATCCATTCCAATAAAATTTAACATTGCGAACCCCAAAAGGCGAGCGAAGCGTGCTGCCACGAATAGAAAACCGATAACTTCCAGGCGAGCGCTCTTCCATACGCACACCGGGTATTGTGTTTACAGCCGAAAGGATTGAGACAGGATTGAAGCGTGCGATTTCCTTTGCACCAATAATACCGAGCGCTACAGGTGATTCTCTCAATGAATGGTTATAGGAATAGGCATTTACTATCACCTCATTTAATACACGAACAGAATCTTTACGAGGTGCTTCCTGAGCGAAAAGAGAAGTGCAGCAAAGACTAATAATTGCAAGCCTTAAAACCATAACGTAAAGTAAGCAAGGATTAGAATGCTTTCAGCACTTCATCGACAGTTTTCGATCCTGGGAAATATTCAAGTAGCTTCAACATCACGCGGTCTACCAAGGTATCGGGGCATGACGCTCCGCTCGTCAATACGATTTTACTCGGTCTTTTGTCCAGAAGAAAATTTTGCGTTACCTGAATTTCTTTGTGATGAAAATCGAAATGATGAATTTCCATTTCCGATTTGATTTCTTTTTCAGAATTGATAAAGTAGGTTGGAAATTTCCGTTCACACAATTCCACAATGTGCGACGTATTTGAGCTGTTGTAACCCCCGACTACCACTGCCAGATCAGCGCCTACGCCCAGTAATTGATAAGTCGAATCCTGGTTGTCGTTGGTGGCATAACAAAGTGTATCGCGCGTGTCGGCAAAGTGATCCTTTAAATTCTCAAGGCCATATTTCTTCGCCATCACATCTTTAAAAAAATCGGCTATGGCTTGTGTCTCAGCCGCCAGCATTGTTGTTTGATTTACTACACCCACACGTTGCAAATCCTTTTCAGGATTAAAACCTCTGGAGAATTTATTTTCAAAGTCCCTGAAAAAATCTTCAGTACTTCTTTCTCCGTTGACATATTGCGCCAGCTTTTCCGAGTCATTCATATCCTGCACAATTACCGACGAGCCACTGTGTGCGCTGTGTGAAAACGTTGCCCTTGTTTCCTCGTGGCGGGCTTTTCCGTGAATGATGATGGTATAATTCTCCTTCCCCAGTTTTTCAGCACGATTCCAAACTTTCTCCACGAACGGGCAAGTCGTGTTGTATTTCTGCACCTCCACTTCCTTATCCAGTAAAAAATTCTCGATTTCCAGAGTGGTGCCAAAGGCTGGAATAATCACCACATCCTCCTTGCCGATTTTTTCCCAAGGAATAAATTGAGTGCCGTCAGTATCTGTTATAAACTTTATCCCACGACTTTGCAGGTCTGCATTTACTTCCTGGTTGTGGATCATCTGGCTAAGCAGATATACATCCTTATCAGGGTTCTCATTGAGAGCACGATAGCTGATCTCGATGGCATTTTCAACACCGTAACAAAAACCAAAATGCCTCGCGAGATAAAACTGGACAGGGCCAAAATCCAATAGCGTGGGCGAGAAGTCCTGCTTTCGCAAATCTTTTACCCTTCTCGCTTCTTTAATTCGTCCTGTAATCGAAGAGCGATAATAAACCGGTATTTCAAATTTTTTAATAGCTGTCTTTTTTGAATTGTCAAAGGTAAGCTCAATATGCAAACAAAAAACCCCGACTTTCATCAGGGCTTAGTTTTAGGCAGCTTTTGAAAGCTTATCTTCTTTGATCTTGTTTGTTCGAACCTCTTTCGAGCTGAGATCAAACCATTTTACTTCCACTACTTTACCTTTAATGTACTTGAGTACTTCCATCACCTTGCCATCAATTTTACTGCGGACACGCTCCCCTTTTTTAAATAACCTTCTCATAGTGTTGATTTTAGTTAAAACCGAATCGCATATAAATATTCACGTGGAAAATCAGGATAGATTCCGGCAAAGATGGCCTGATCTCCCGATTTTTTATTTTTCAAAAGTTCATTAACCTGTTTCGCAGACTTTACGACCTCATTATCAATATGAGTGATAATGAACCCGTCGCGCATGTCAGTATATTTCTCAATGATACCGCTGCTCAGCGACTTCACCGCAACTCCGCCCTTAAGGTCAAGTTTTTTCAACGTCTTGGCATCGACATCTTCCAGCTCCATACCCAACGCATCTACAACACTTTTCTCTTCTTTTTTTACAGTACCAATTCTTCCTTCACGATTTTTAAGCGTCACCGGGATGACCAATGTTTTCCCTTTACGATCAACTGTTACGTTGATTTTATCACCTGGTCTTTTCCTTCCTACATACTCAATCAATGCCGTACTTGATTTGATAGGCGTTTCATCCAGTTTCACCACAACATCTCCCTTTTGAATGCCTGCTTCTTTAGCAGCGCTCTTTTCAATTTCACCAAACCCATCAACGTAAGCGCCTTCATTCACTGAAAGGTCTTCTTGTTTTACCAGTTCAGGACTCACGCTTCCTACCTGAATGCCCAGCCATCCGCGTTGTACAGTGCCGAAAGCCAGCAGGTCTTCTACCACTTTGCTTACAATGTTGGAAGGCACAGCAAAACCATAGCCAGAATATGAGCCTGTAGGGCTTGCAATGGCAGTATTAATGCCAAGCAATCCTCCATCAAGGTTCACCAGTGCGCCTCCGCTGTTGCCTGGATTGATGGCAGCATCGGTTTGAATAAATGATTCAATGGCTGTGTTGCCCTGACGATTATTTCGCGAAGTCGGGTTATTGGAGTTGTTATTAATGATATTGATGTTGCGGCCTTTGGCACTGATAATACCTGCCGTCACTGTAGAATTTAAATTGAACGGATTGCCCACAGCCAACACCCACTCGCCTACTTTAGAGTTGTCAGAGTTAACGAATGAGAGATAAGGCAAATCCTTTTGATTGATTTTAATCACCGCAAGATCAGTATCCGGATCCGTACCAATCACTTCGGCTTTGAAGGACCGATTGTCTGACAAAACAACATCGACAATGTCGGCTTCTTGTACCACGTGATTATTGGTAACGATATAACCATCAGCATTAATAATCACTCCAGAGCCCGAACTTACACTTGGGCCTTGCTGAGGACCGTTGGGTCCAAAGAAAAATTGTTGAATAGGATCATTTGATTCTCGTTCGCGGGCAATACCTCCGGTTTGTGTGGAGCGAATATGGACAACTGCTTTAGTAACCTTCTCGGCTGTGCCTGTAAAGTCGAGCGGTATAGCTTCTCCTTTTTCATTGATACGGTAGGCCACCTGAGAAGTAGGCAAGCCTTCAATGTGTTCTATTTTTACACCCTGATTTCCGCCTTTGCCCAACCATTGGTAGGCGGTGATAGTGATGACGCTGCCCAAAATGGCAGCTAAGACAAGAGATCCAAAATTTTTCATAGACATAGACTTTTTAGTTCACGTTTTCGCGAAATGGGATGAGCAGCGGTAAGAAAAAGTTTTGATTATTGACGAAAAAATTCGCCCCGGTCAACGCCATTCCTGCAAAGAAATTTTAGTGGTTTAAGGTTAACGAAAAATATGCCATTTAAGTTATACAAATACAGAAACTGACATTATTTCTTTGTTAAACCCCCTTTTCAATGGGTTTTTCGCTGTTTTTTTGTGACCTGACTTATTAACTAATAATTCTACTTTTGCACCCATGATAACATATGTCATAGTTTCTCTGCTCTTATCATTGTCAACATTGATTTTTTGTCAGCAAAAGGAATTTGACTGGCTGATCGGCACCTGGCAAATCGAAAACAAGAACTCATTTGAAGTATGGAAAAATGAAGGTGACTTTCTTTCTGCTGTGTCTTTCAAAATTGATGAGCATGGGAATAAAACAATGTCCGAAGAAATCAAACTGATCAAAAAGGGAAACGATTTTTATTACGTGCCAGATGTTGTCGGTCCACAAGGCCCGATCGAATTTAAGATAACCTCATTCGACACTAAGAGTTTTACGGCCGAAAATCCTGAGCACGACTTCCCCAAGAAAATCAATTACAAAAAAACTGATGCCAATCACCTCGAAGCGTCAGTTGGCGACGGAACCAAAACCATCCCATATTACTTTCACAAGATCAAATGAGAAAAGTTACCGGAACAATTTACTTAAAGCGGGGACGAGAAGCATCGGTGAAACGGTTTCACCCCTGGGTGTTTTCCGGAGCAATAGAAAGGACCGAAGGCACACCGGAGGATGGTGACTGGATGGAAGTGAAAGATGCTCAAAAGAAAACGCTTGGGTTTGGGCATTATCAAAAAGGCACGATAACGGTACGCCTGTTTTCATTCTCTGAACAAGCTCCTGATGAAAAGATATACTCTGACAAAATTCTTTCGGCGTTCAACCAGAGAGTGTTTACCAAAGTAATTAGCGATCACACCAATTCCTATCGTTTAGTGCATGGCGAAGGTGACGGATTGCCAGGGCTCATTATTGATGTGTATAACGGTATAGCAGTGATACAAGCGCACACAATTGGCATTCATCTTGACCGGTACAGTATTGTTGATGCTATAAAAGGAAGTCTGTTTAAATCTATTCACTCCATTTACTATAAAAGTCAGAGTACACTCCCTGTCAAAACTGAGAACGAATATCTGCTTGGCATGGGGGCAGTACCACACATTATCACTGAACATGAAAATAAATTTCTAGTAGACTGGGAAGAAGGGCAGAAGACGGGCTTTTTCCTGGACCAACGTGAAAACAGGAAGCTTTTGGGTCACATGGCAAAAGGAGCTTCTGTATTAAACACGTTTTGTTACACGGGCGGGTTTTCGGTGTACGCATTGAATGCAGGTGCCAGGTTGGTTCACTCCGTTGATGCTTCAGAAAAAGCAGTAGAGCTCACTCGAAAAAATATAGAGTTGAATGGATTTGATGCGAAGGAACACACTTGTTTTGGATCTGATACATTTGATTTCTTAAAAGACAAGAAAGACGAATACGACCTAATCATACTTGATCCTCCGGCTTTTGCAAAGCATAAAGATGCGCGCCATCAGGCAATGAAAGGTTACCAGCGATTGAATGCCGAAGCCATGCGGGCTATTAAGTCAAACGGCATTATTTTTACTTTCTCCTGCTCTCAGGTAGTCGATAAGCAACTTTTCTACGATACTGTAGTCTCATCTGCTATCCAGGCGGGGCGAGAAATTAAAGTGCTGCAACACCTTGGCCAGCCTGCCGATCATCCTGTTTCAATCTACCACCCCGAAGGCGAATATCTTAAGGGCTTGGTGCTTTATGTTGCGTAGGTCCCTAAGCTTGTGAGTTTCGCGATCTTGTCGAAATTGGAATCGTTGTGCACAAGTTTCAGGTTAAAGTGAATTGCATAAAAGGCTATCGCGCAATCATTGGGCTTGCGAATAGTTAGCTCTGCTGCTCGCAATTGGCGATAAACAGCAGCTCCGCCATCGGCAGCAAAATATCCGTCCAGCGAAAGAAAATCCAATGCAAGTAACAACTCCTTTAAACCGGCCAGTTCATGCTCATTTTTTACACCCTGAAGAATCTCCTGATAAATAATTGGACAGATGAATACCCTTTCATCATTGTAAATGTGGTGTTGTAATAATTCTGCATTTGCCGTTTGCCTGCCCCGCAAAAAATCGACCCAAACGGAAGTATCAAAAATCATTTTTTAATAGTGCGCATTTCACTCAGGTTACCTTCCCAATTTATCTTCCCACGCATCGAGGCTAATTTCCTTCTTTTTAAAATTCGTAAGTGATCGTGTAACGCATTTTCTACCGCTTCACGTTTAGTCTTGGCGTCTCCAAATTTGAGAATGTCGCTAATCAGCTGGTTGTTTAATACAATATTAGTGCGCGTTGTTTTCATACACCCAAATATAGCAAAAGTATACACCTTACCTATTCATATAAAAAAACCCGGCTACTCATAGAATAACCGGGCTCTTATAATTGCTTTTATTTCTAAGCCGTAGCTGTTGAATGGTCTACTTTGGTTTGCTGCTTCAAGATCACAGTTTTCTTGGCTTTATAGCCGCAATAACCGCAGAGGTAGTGTTTTGTAATCTCGCCTTCTTCAGTCTCAGTAGGCTGCCTCACAATCTCCTCTTTCACTACTTTGAAAGTTTGATAATTACACTCAGGGCATTGCAATGCATGTAAGTGACCGGCATATTTTTCAATTTGAATGAAGCCTGTTTCTTCATCTTTCCACACATCATAATCCACTGAGAATACATTCTCTTCAGCCTGCATCCCCTCATCCAGATAAGCATCTTCTTCTTCTTCGCTCAACAACTTCATCGGTTTGCCGGTTTTCGGCGATATCCGAGGCATGTAGCGCAATAATTTCAATCTCTTTTCGATGTAGAAAGGATAGTAGAATTTAAGCAGATTTTGTACGATTACTGCAACGATCAAACCCATTGCAGCAGTAACAAAAGTCCTTACTCCAATATATACCGGTGTAAGATGGGTGATCGCCGAGTTAGCAAAAAGGCATCCTCCAA
Organism: Bacteroidota bacterium; assembly: GCA_013285945.1. Classification (GTDB taxonomy): domain Bacteria; phylum Bacteroidota; class Bacteroidia; order Cytophagales; family Cyclobacteriaceae; genus ELB16-189. The sequence continues at coordinate 9,992 of JABDGP010000030.1, forward strand.
GGATTAGTACAATCACAGCAATCCATAAACTGCTGATCTCGTATTTATTAATAAAATCATATTTTTCCTTACTGCCTTTAGTAGTGGATAATTTAACAAAATAGCCCAAGGCAATAAGGATACCGACAGCCCAGCAAACAAAAGCCAGGTTTTGAGCCAAAGCATTCCAAGAATCGTAGTTTTCTACTATTTCTACTTCTTCATCCATGGTGATTAGATTTTTTGGGTTTGTCTAAAGAATCAAATATAGCTAAATGAGTTCATTTTTAACTATCCTGATTCACAAATATAATCAGGATGGGGTATATCCAAAACGGTCAAAATCAAAATTTTATATCTTCGGAATTGCGCCAGGAATAGTCTCAACAAATTCAGTGATTACCTTTTGGGCTTCTTGCGGGCATTCATACATCGCCATGTGGCCGGTATTTTTAAACAAATGAACGATTGACTTTCTGTTAAGTTGACCTAGTTCTTTAGTTATTTCTGCTGGAATAACCGAGTCTTTATCCCCTCCGAGAATTAGCAAGGGTTTGGAGACTTTTTTTAGAAAATCGATAGACGATGGCCTGTCTCTCATGGCTGCAGTGTACGCCAAAAGGGTTTGTTGTGAGGTGCTTCGTGCAATCTTATCGACCGCCGGAATTGCCAAGTGCTTTTTGTTAAAAAATAAACTGGGAACAAACGTATCGATGAAGGGATCAACACCATGGGCTTTCACAAATTCGATAACCTTATTGCGATTTGTTTTTCTTTCTTCACTATCCGGATACGCAGTAGAATGAAATAACCCGATCCCTGCAAATTTTTCGGGATGACGCGCAGCCATAGCCAATGTCACATAGCCTCCCAGCGAATGCCCAATAATAATGGGCTGCTCAATACGCTTTAGGTCAATCCATTCGGAAACTTCTGCTCCGATACTATCAATAGAAAATGGCTCTGAGGGTAAGGGGCTATTCCCAAAGCCTGGCAAGTCAATCAGATAGACCTCAAATTTCTCTGAAAGCGCCTCGGCAAACTCAGTCCAGATTTCGTGGTTTTCGCAAAAGCCATGGATCAACACAAGCGGGTGGCCGCTACCTGATTTCTTAAAAAAAATAGTTGACATCAGGCGATCGACTTCGCGGGCTCAAGCATTGAAATCACAGTGTGCTCAATCCCGTCGGGATCAAAGCCACATTCACGATGCAATTCTATTTGTTCGCCATGTTCAATTACATCGTCGGGGATACCCAACCGTTTTACTTCAGCTTTAAAATTATGGTCGGCCATAAATTCGATAACGGCACTGCCAAAACCGCCCTGAACACATCCATCTTCAACGGTCACTATCTTTTTGAATTTGGCAAAAACTTCAAGAAGCATTTTCTCGTCCAATGGCTTTACAAAACGCAAATCGTAGTGCGCAATATTTATTCCCTGCTTTTCCAGGCGCTTGCAAACCTCTACGGCATAATTGCCGATATGGCCAATGGTGAGGATTGCCAATTCTTCTCCATCCTTAATTTTCCGTCCTGTACCTATTTCAATTTTCTCAAAAGGAGTTCGCCAGTCAGGCATTACACCCTGACCACGCGGGTAACGAATTGAAAAGGCTTTTTCAGTACGTGGTAGTTGAGCAGTGTACATGAGATTACGCAGCTCCGATTCGTTCATTGGCGCTGCTACGATCATATTGGGCAAGCAACGAAAGTAGGCCAAGTCATAAGCCCCGTGGTGAGTAGGACCGTCAGAGCCGGCAAATCCTGCACGATCGAGGCAAAAATTGACAGGCAAATTCTGAATACAAACATCATGCACTACCTGATCATAAGCTCGCTGCATGAAGGAGCTGTAAATATTGCAAAACGGAACGAGTCCCTGTGTAGCCAAGCCCGCAGAAAAAGTTACCGCATGTTGCTCGGCAATGCCCACATCGATAGCACGACCAGGCATTTCTTTCATCATGATATTCATCGATGAACCCGAAGGCATTGCTGGTGTAATGCCGATGATTTTATCGTTCGCTTTAGCCAATTCCACCAATGTGTGGCCAAACACATCCTGATATTTTGGAGCTTGAGGTTTGTCGTAAACCTTTTTATGGATTTCGCCTGTGATCTTATCGAATGTTCCCGGCGAATGCCAGGTTGTTGCATTTCCTTTTTCGGCTGGACCGTAGCCTTTGCCTTTGGTGGTAACACAATGCAGGATTTTTGGTCCCTTGATTTTTTTTAAGTCATTAAGCACCGCCACCAAGTGGTCAACGTCATGGCCATCTACCGGGCCGAAGTAGCGAAGGTGAAGCGACTCAAATAAGTTACTTTGACTTAAGACTGTTGCCTTAATTCCATTTTCAATTTTTGAAACAATCTCTTGTGCATTTTTTCCAAACTTGGAAAGCTTGCCCAGCAAATTCCAAACATCATCCTTAAGACGATTATAGGTTTTGGAGGTCGTGATGTCGGTAAGGTAATCTTTTAAGGCGCCCACGTTGGGGTCGATAGACATGCAATTGTCGTTGAGGATAATCAGCAGATTGGTGTCTGACACTCCCGCATGGTTCAGCGCTTCAAACGCCATGCCTCCAGTGAGTGCCCCGTCGCCAATAATGGCCACATGCTGTTTATCAAGCAAACCTAAGTTTTGAGAAGCGAAAGCCATTCCCAGTGCGGCCGAAACCGAAGTAGATGAGTGACCTACGCCAAAAGAGTCATATTCACTCTCTTTCCGCTTGGGAAAGCCCGAAATACCTTTGTAGAACCGATTCGTCTGAAAAACATCCCTTCTTCCCGTAAGGATTTTATGCCCGTAGGCCTGATGACCTACATCCCAAACCAATTGATCATAGGGTGTATTAAAAACATAATGCAGGGCCACCGTAAGTTCTACCACACCCAGACTTGCCCCGAAATGCCCACCATAAACGGAGACATTATCAATTATAAAATGCCGCAATTCTTCACACAATTGAACTAATTGTGCCTGATCGAGTTTTTTTAAATCGGCAGGGCCGTTGATTTGTGCTAAAAGTTTGCCGGGAGTAATCAGCATTTATTTGAAGTTTGAGTATTAACCCAATTAACAAGTATAAAGTTATCAGTTTGGCCGAATTTACAATTCGGGAAACCGCAAATTTAGGTATTTCCGGTTGTCCAGGTTTTTGTCTGTGGATTTGAATATTTTTGCGGACTTATTAGAATTATGGTACAAGAAAATTTTGAGGTAAGGCTCCCCCTGTTTGAAGGCCCTTTTGATCTGTTGTTGTTCTTTATCGAGCGCGACGAATTGGACATTAATGACATCCCTATCTCGGTGATTACAAGGGAATTCCTTGAATATCTTCATCGCCTTGAAACCTTAAACATTGAAGTTGCAAGCGAATTCATATTGGTGGCGGCCACACTCATGCGCATTAAATCAAGGATGTTATTGCCACGTCCTCAATTGGATGAGCAAGGCAATGAAATAGACCCACGCGAGGAGCTGGTGAAACACCTGATGGAGTACAAAAAATACAAGTCGGTGGTGGAGCAATTCCATAAAATGGAAGAGACCGAACTGATGAAAGAAAAGCGCGGCAATCTGATGAAAGAGCTCCGTCAGTTGGCCGAAAGCTCAAATGTAGAAGCTGAACTTCAGGACGTAGATCTCTTCAAGTTGCTTACGGTCTTTGAAAAGGTATTAAAACGCCAGGAAGAAGAAAAAAACAGACCTGTGCACCAAGTGATTCAATATCCTTACACGATCGAAGGGCAGAAAGAATTTATTTTAAATGAAATCACCGTAAAACCGCGTGTTGCTTTTACCGAGCTGTTTGAAAAAGCTCCGACACGGATCGCCTTGATCTTTAACTTCCTAGCTATCCTTGAAATGCTCGCCAATGGCCTACTAAACATTCAGGTTGGTGAAGGGTTTAACAATTTCTGGGTGACCAAGCCGGAAGAAGTGCCTCAGCATTAGAAGAAGTGCCTCAGCATTAGTGAACAAGTAAACCCTGCGCCTTTAGGAAATTAAGCTCACTTAGTTTAGTACTATAAGCAGCTTGTGATAAATTGTATTGCGCATCTGCATAGGTTTGCATAACAGTTCGGTATTCTATATAATTAGATAGCCCCTGTTTAAAACGCTTCGCTGCTATATAAAGATTCTGATTTGCGAGTTGTACACTCTGCCTTTCTATCTCTACGATTTTTAAATTATTCTCGAAACTTAAATACGCCTTATACAAGTTTGATTTCTCCTGCAATTCAGATGCTTGCAGGCGTAAATTATCAGAAGCTATCTGCATAGTTTGATTCCTGATTGCCGTGCGTGTAGTAAGGTTGTTAAGTATAGTCCATGAAAAAATAAACCCTCCGTTGTACCCATAATTTTGATTTAATCGCTGTAACCCAATGTCTTGAGAAGCCCACTGATAAGTATAGTTTCCGGTAATACCAATTTTAGGCATAGCGTTGGCTTTAAATTCTTTTAATGCCAAGCCGTCAATTTCCATGGTCTTTCTTCCCATTAAAATTGTGTTGTTATTTTTATCAGTGTTGTCTAAAGCGCTTGCATATTCTGGTTTATTTTGGATGACAATTGTATCCGGAACGCTGAACTCAACATCGGGTGATTGTTTCAAAACAGTATTCAAATTAATACGCTGTTCATTTAATAAATTCTGCTGCTGCGTGATTTGTACCTGAATGTTATTGTAATCGATTTGAGTTTGTAAAACATCCACAGCGGATCCAATGCCGGCCTTTAGCTTTTCCGCTGCCAGCTTTTTTTGATCTTCTCCTAAAATCAAGGATGCTTTTAACGCCTTGATAAATTGCTCTATACTTATCATTTGATAATAAGTAGTAAGCGCTGTTAGTAAAGTGGTTTCAACTGTTAACCGATACTGCAAGTTGCTTAATTCCTCAGCGCGGCCTAATTTCTTTTTTGTGGCAAACATCTTTAACCCGTCGAAAAAGTACCATGTGACGACCAGTGAGGGACTATAGCTAACTGAATTAAGCGTTTGCTTGTCCACGTTTAGTGTAGGATTGGAATATTTGAGTGTACTTGTTGTTTGACCAATCCCCAGCGGGCTTTGCGGGCTGCCCGCCGCTATGGAAATCTGTGGCAACATACCAGTAGTGCCTCCTGATACTGTACCTCCGGTAGACTGGCCGCCGCCTACTAAGCCTATGTTATTATTGTTTTTTGCTACCTGTATATTATTCTTGGCGATATTAACATCAAAGTTGTTTTCAATAGTTATTTTAATAACATCTTCTACGGTTAGTAAATCCTGACTCTTAACTGAAGATGCGATTAAAAGTAGTATGGAGAGGGTAATGAGTTTATACATGTTTTTCATAGGCAACATTTCCTTTTATAAGTTCTGATTCATAAGTGTTTGACTTTTTCTATGTGCAGCGGATAAGCGGAAATACAAGGCAAGGAATTACAAACAGGCTGACTACCAATCAGTACTATGCTCTCTGTCGTCACCTCTTGCTGTGCGAAGGAAAAACTTAAAATAGAAACGAAAAATAAAAACGAGGGGTAAAACTTACGGTTCATAGACTAACTCCTTGTGTTTTTCGGTTGCTGCAGGGGCATCGAGTTCAGCCAGCTCCGCATCGATGTGTTTTCTCTTTCTTGACAAATACGAATACATCGCCGGGATAACAAAAAGCGTTAGGATCAACGAAAACATGATCCCACCTACAATCACTACGCCTAACGGGATGCGACTTGTACTGGCATCGCCAAGCGACAACGCCAACGGCAACGAACCGAGGGCCATCGCCAAACTGGTCATTAAAATGGGGCGTAACCGCAGCCGCGAAGCTTCCAATACTGCCGTTATTTTGTCAAGTCCTTCTTCACGCTTTTGGTTGGCAAACTCAACAATCAAAATACCATTTTTGGTTACCAGCCCGATAAGCATAATCATACCAATTTGTGAGAAAATATTGATCGTTTGGTTGAATATCCATAAAGAGATAAATGCTCCACTGATGGCAAGAGGCACTGTCACCATAATGGTAAGTGGATCAATGAAGCTTTCGAATTGTGCTGCAAGCACCAAATAGATAAGAGCAAGCGCCAGAATGAAAGCAAACGAAGTGTTGCCTGAGCTTTCGGCAAAATCGCGCGATGAACCAGAGAGTGAAGTGGTGAACGTGTCATCCAGCAACGGCTTTACAATTGATTCCATCGCTGCGATACCATCGCCAATGGTTTTGCCCGGTGCCAAACCCGCAGAAATTGTGGCTGACTTGTAGCGGTTAAAATGGTAAAGAGCCGGAGGTGTTGCCGATTCTTCAATAGAAACTACGTTATCAATAGAAACCAGTTGACCTGAGGTTGTGCGCACAAATAATTTCTTCAAATCTTCAGGGTCATCTCTATTCAGGCGCGTCACCTGGCCTATTACCTGGTATTGTTTCCCTTCTCTTGTAAAATAACCGAATCGCAAGTTGCTATACGCTAATTGCAACGTCATCGAAACATCTTGTACGCTTATACCAAGCTGAGTCGCTTTCAGTCTATTAATTTTTACCCGTAGCTCAGGTTTATTGAATTTCAAATCGACGTCCACACCTTGCAGCGCAGGATTCGCTCCAGCCTTCTCCAAAATCTTGGGAAGAACTTCTTGCAGCTTATCAAAATTGTTATTTTGAATCACAAATTGCACAGGGAGACCACCACGCCTGTTCACCGAAATAGTCTGCTCTTGTATGGCAAACACCTTCCCTTGTGGGAAGCGTGACAAATTTCTCCCCACCATATCCACAATTTGCTGCTGTGAACGATTTCGGTCTTTAGGGTCAACGAGTGTAGTGCGAACGAAGCCTGTGTTTACAGAGCCTGCTCCACTGAAGCCAGGTGCTGTAACTGACAGTATAATCCGAGCTTCAGGTATTGAGTCTTCTGTAAATTGAATAAGGTTGTCAACGTAGGCATCCATGTAGTCATAGGAAGTTCCCTCGGGAGCCGAAATACTCAACCGGAACTGGTTGCGGTCTTCCATCGGTGCCAACTCGGATTGAATGTTTTTAGCCAGAAATAAAACTGATGCGATACACAAGCCAATGATAATAAATGCCACCCAGCGCACGCCCATGAATCTGGCCAGAAAATTCCGGTAGCCATTCTCCATTCCTACAAAAAAAGGTTCAGTAACCCGGTAAAACCATGAATGCTCGTGGCTTTCTCTGGTAAGTTTTACGCTGAGCACAGGTGTAAGCGTAAGCGAAACAAAAGCTGAGATTAGTACAGCTCCGGCAACCACAATTCCAAATTCACGAAATAGCCGCCCCACAAAACCTTGCAAGAAAACAATGGGAAGAAAAACCACTGCAAGCGTAATCGAGGTAGAAATTACAGCAAAAAATATCTCTTTTGATCCTTCTTTGGCCGCACGGTATTTGTTCATACCTCCTTCCAGTTTTTTATAAATATTCTCTGTCACCACGATACCATCATCGACCACCAAGCCTGTAGCCAGCACGATGCCGAGCATGGTAAGCACATTGATAGAAAACCCGCACAAATACATGATGAAGAACGTTGCAACCAGAGACACTGGAATATCGATTAGCGGCCGAAAGGCAATGAGTGCATCGCGGAAGAACAGATAAATTATCAGTACAACCAATAAAAATGAAATCAACAGAGTCTCCTGTACCTCAGAAATGGCACGCTTAATAAAGACTGTCTGGTCAAGGGCAATATTAAGTTTGATGTCGCTTGGGACTTCTTTTTTCAATTGATCCATCCTTTTGTAAAACTCATCGGAAATAGAAACGTAGTTCGCTCCCGGTAGCGGAACAAGCGCAAGACCCACCATGGGTATGCCATGATCTTTGAGAATCGATTCTTCATTCTCAGGGCCCAGCACAGCTTCGCCTACATCTCTCAACCGAATATTGCCCATACTGGAGGCCTTAACAATGACGTCATTAAAATCCTCCTCAGTATAAAGCCGTCCAAATGTGCGAACTGTTAACTCAGTGGAATTCCCAGCAATTTTTCCCGAAGGCAATTCCACATTTTCACGATTGAGTGCATTCTGAACATCCAGTGGAGTAAGGTTATAGGCACTCAACCTTGAGGGATCAAGCCAAATTCGCATTGCAAATTTCTTCTCACCCCAAATCTGTATGCTGCTCACGCCTTGGATGGTTTGCAATCGTTCTACCAAAACGTTGGTAGCGTATTCAGTTAATTGCAGTGGATTTTTCGTGCTGCTCTGCACCGTCATACTAATGATTGCATCCGAATTGGCATCTGCTTTGGAAACCACCGGAGGCAAAGTCAAATCCAACGGTAATGAACTGCGAGCTTGTGAAACTTTATCGCGCACATCATTGGCTGCAGCTTCCAGGTCTACACCCAAATCAAATTCTACATTGATAGAACTTCGACCAATGCTGGATGTTGAAGAAATATTTCGAATGCCGGCAATTCCGTTAATGGATTTTTCTAACGGCTCAGTGATCTGCGATTCAACGATATCCGCATTTGCACCAGAGTACGTTGTAAAGACGTTGACGTTGGGAGGATCGATGGCGGGATAATCGCGCACCCCTAAAAACTTAAAACCAATCAGCCCAAACAGCACGAGGACGATGCTCATCACGAAGGCAAGCACCGGACGCCTCAAACTTAATTCGGAGATATTCATTTGTTATTCATTTTTATCTAACGTGACTAGAACAAAGGCATTCCACACTTCACCGTTTACAGTTTATTGTACCTGTTGAATTTTGTAATTTTTATTTTCACTCTCGGCCGAATCGTCATAAGACCCGTGGTGATGATCGTATCGCCGGCTTTGAGTCCTCTTACAATTTGCACGAACACCGAATCGCGTATGCCCGTGTCAACAGTTAAAAATTGAGCGCTATCTTTTCGCAATAAAATAATTTGCTTGCTTCTCGCCAGGGGAATTACAGCCTGCGTAGGCACCATCAAGGCCTTGGCCTGACTACCTAATTGCAAATTCACTTTGGCAAATACTCCAGGTATTAATTCAGGATGACTCTCATTTACTATAGCTTTAATTTTTAATGTCCGAGTTACCTGATCTACATTACCCTCTGTAGCAACTACAGTTGCTTGATGATCTTGCTGGCCTCCGTCAACTCTGAATTTCACTAAGTAACCCGGCCCGATGTCTTTCGCATATTTTTCAGGAACCGAGAATTCCAATTTCAGCTGACTCACTTGCCGGATACTGGTAAGAAGGTCAGCTGTAGAAACGTAAGTTCCAAGACTAACATTGCGAAGGCCAAGTTGACCATCGTAGGGAGCCCTTATCTCTGTTTTAGAAACAGAAATTTGAGTGGTTTGAATGTCTGCTTTAAGGTTATCCACTGCCAATGCACTTAAATCAAAGTCCTGTTGACTAATACCGTTGATTGCAAGCAAATCGCGCTGACGCTCAACGGTACGGTTGGAAATATCCAACTGCACTTCCAGTTTTTTTAATTGTGCCTGAAGATCCTGATCAAAGAGTTTTACAAGCAACGTGCCTTTCTTTACAAAGGCACCTTCTTTAATATTCAATTGAACAATACGACCTGTAACTTCAGGGCGAATTTGTGTTTCTTCTATCGGCAAAAGTGATCCCGGCACTTCAATTCTCTCGCTCTCTTGTCGAGCCTCCACAATAAAACCTTCGACCGACAAGACGCCAGATTTTTTAGCATTTGCTTTAAGTGCAGCCTTGTGTTTACAGGCAACGAGTGAAAAGCAAAAAACAGCAGCAAAAAATAAACCAGTAGAATTTTTCAGCATAAAACTTTTAAGACAATATTCAGAATTTAAGTGTAACGCAAAGGTAAGCCCGAAGTTTAATGTTCAGTACCACCAATGAACCGCTCATGTAAATTTATCACCTGAGGTATGACTAACTCGCGTTCGTCATTGTGAATTATGAAGTCCGCGCGATTTGCTTTCTCTTCTTCAGACATTTGACTGCGGATAATTTTCAGCACGTCTTCCTTTGTTCTCGACTTATCACGGGCCATCACACGCTGCACACGCAAACTCTCCGGGGCTGTTACAACTATTATTTTATCAAGCGCTTTATAAGAGCCCGACTCAAAAAGCAGTGCCGCTTCTTTAATAACGTACGCAGCGTTTCCATTATCCTGAATCCATCTTTCGCTGTCGGCTGCTACACGTGGATGAACCAACTGATTCAGTGTTTCCAATTTTGAAGTATTGTTAAAAACTTCTTTTGTTAAGTACTCTCGATTTAGCGATCCATTTGTTTGGTAAGCTGTCTTGCCAAATTTTTCCCTAATCTGACTAATCAATACCGCGTCTTCTTCCATCAGTCTTCTAGCGCTACTATCAGCATCATAAATAGGCGTTCCCAAGCAGGCAAAAATTTTGCAGGTCAGGCTTTTGCCAGAACCAATACCACCGGTAATTCCAATACGAAGAGGTCTGTTCATTTATATATTTACGATGACACAATTCTGTTTAGAAATTACAATCGAGATTGAGGTTTCTAAGTTTAGTCAGTTCAATTGGCCTTAATGTGTACGGAGTCTACCCTAAGTAGCTGAGCGTAGGTGGGCATATTTAAAACTCGCGGCAACAGCACTTTATTTTGTCTCAGCGACTTTCCATTTACTACTGAAGAGATTTCTCTCGATTGCAAAAGAAAATCCGATACATGAATGACTGGAATTTGAAAATGAGCCTCTACACTGTCTTGGGCAAAAATGCCGGGGTTTTTTTCTACAGTTACTTTCAGGTTTCTCCCCACTTCTTGTACTGGGCCCACTTCGAATATGACTTGAGCCGTTGGAGGATTTCTCTTTACAAATTCACTTCCTGGAAAATTGACTTCTACATCGTGGCGAAAATTTTCGCTCACATTTCTAAATTCCGCGGCTACCAAGATAGAATCCGAAAGGGAATGAAGCCTGCTCTCGGGCCCGTCTAACCGAACAGAGTCTGGCAATACAACCACAGGGCTTATGCGCCCGTATCCTTGCCGAAAGGTGACACCCGAAACATCGACTGCCAGTTTATACCGATGCATGTCTCGCTTATCAATTTGCAAGTATACCGTATCGGTTACGACAAAATTAATTTTCAAATTACCAACCTGGGTTGCCAGAATTGGAGCTAGTGTGCTGCCTACAATTTTCCGTACCTCATTGGGGCGCTCCAGCGGAATAATCACCTGCGGTACCTTCACTCCGAGATGCTTTCTGAAGAGATCCCAGCCGTTACCAGAAACATTGACGTTTATGGTTTTTGGAAGATGCTGAGCTGGCGTAAATTTTTCTCCGTCAAACTCAAACAAAATCGGGAAGCGAACATTGGTGGAATAATTTTTATTGAAAGCATTAAAAATCCAAAACACCATTGCCGTGAGCACACAAAGGCCCACGGCCTTCCAGTTGGCACGGTCGAAACGTAAAAGGTTGAATATGATCCTGAGGATATTCATGCTTCATCCCAAACGCTGCGCACCATTTTTGCTTGGTGCGAAGACGGAACTAAACTGCTGCCGGTTTTTTGTTAGCCACAGCTTTTGTGGATTCCATTGAAACAGCTGACTTTGAAAATTTGATACGAGCGCCACGTTCTACTTCCAGTATAAATGTATCGTCTTCAATCTCAGCAACACGACCATGAAGTCCGCCAATTGTAACAACGTAATCGCCTTTTTTAATTTCTTCGGTAAATTTCTTCTGATCCTTTGCCTTTTTTTGCTGCGGCCGGATCATGAAAAAATACATGACACCGAACATTAGAACCATCAATAAGGGGAAACTCCAGTTGTTTCCTTGTGCTTGAAGTAAAATTGAATACATAGTGGGTTTTAAATTTTAGCCCGCAAGTTATCCCTTTTTTCAATCGGTCAATAAAATTTCACTTTCCTTAAAAATGCAAAATCCCCATTTTGGGGACTTTGCAACTCTGTTAGATTTCAATTCTTTATTTCACAGGCCCATTTGCCCCATCTGCCGGCGGCACAACCATCGCCTTAAATTTAAGGGTAGTGGTTTTTGGCCAGGTGTTGGCTGTAACCGTTATGGTTTTATTATTTACTCCCTGTTTGCCTTTGGTATCGAACTCGGCTTTTACAAAACCAGTACCACCTACAGGTATCGCAGACTTTGACCAATCGGGCACGGTACAGCCGCACGAAGGTTGAGCATTTTGAATGATCAACGGAGCCTGACCTGTATTTTTAACAGCATAGGTAAAAGATACTTTCTGGCCTTCGGTTACAGTTCCAAAATCATGATCAGTAGTACTAAATTCGATTACCGGCAACGGGCCGTCAGGTTTCTCTTCGGGCTTTGTGGGAGTGGTCGCTGCTGCCGCTGCATTGGTCACAGGTGCAGGGTTATTTTTATTCCCTTCCAATTGTGCCAGCCGGCTCTCCAATTCTGCAATCTTTTTTTCAGAAGCCCGGTCGCGGCAACTTACAACTACCAACATCGCTGAAAACAGCAACATTTTCAATCCTATTTTCATACTTCTTTTTTTAAAATTCGTGAGTGCAAAAATAAATTCAACTAACATTCAATTCAAAACCACTTAACAGGTTTAACAAAACATTAACTGGTCTTGCCTCGAATTTGTTCCAGCAATTCATCTACGTCATCAAGCAGCTGCTGTGCCTTACCCTGAGCTTCGGAAACCACTTTTTGGCCTTGCGACTTAGCTTCAGACGTGAGTGGTGTTTCTTTACCGCTCATGAGGTCGTCCAGATAAGTTTGCAGCATCTTTTTGTATTTGTCCAATTGAAACGAGAGTTTCTCGCGGGTATTTGAACCTTTGTCGGGAGCATACAAGATTCCCAGGATAGCGCCTGCGGCGGCTCCTGCCAAAAATGCCATTAGTGCGTTATTGCTTTTCTTGCCCATAGGTTCGCTGGTTAAGGTTACAAAGATAAGAAAGTGACAGAAAATTTTTGAGTCTTCAAACTCGATTCCGGATCAAGTATTCATCAATTATTTATTATCAATCAGCCCGCGACCGCTCTTTTTCACTGCACCTGATTCCTTCATGGACTTAGAGATTACGTCAAGAATTCCATTAATGAATTGACGGCTTTTGGGCGTACTGTATTCTTTTGAAAGTTCGATATATTCATTGATTGTCACCTTTACGGGAATGTTGGGAAAGTTGATCATTTCCGTAATGGCCATTTCAAGGATTACGCGGTCAGTGAGCGGCAGCCTGTCTACTTCCCAATTGCGCGTGTTTTTGGCAATCAACTCTTTATACTGAGGCTCAAGCCCAATCGTGTTATTAAAAAGTTTGTCAATAAAATCCTGATCGTCTTCCCAGTTGAGCGATACTTTCTGCAGCGTAGTTTTCCCATTGGCAAAAGACTTGATTGTTTTGTCCATCATGCTTTTAATGATGTCTTTGTCTTCAGCCCAGCGAATGTTTTGCTCTTCAAAGTAGTCGTTGATTGCACCCGATCCCAAAATGATCTTGCGCGTCAAGTGCTTAACAAAAGCCTTCTGGGCTTCTTCGTCCGGCTTTTTTTCTGCAATAAATTTTTTGTAGGCACTATCTTCTTTTACAATGTCACGAAACCATCCGCGAACTTTGTCCATTCGCGTTTCCCATCCGGCGCTTTCTTTTATAATGGTCTTCTTGAGCTCTTCATTTTGCCGCCATGCCTTTATCCATTCGTGATGCGAAAAATTTCCGTGGTCAACTTTCTTTTCGGCTGCTGCCAAATCGGCAAATGCCAGAATAAGTGCAATAACACTGTGGTAAGTAGCTGAGAGCTTCTCCATTTCCAGCAAAATATTCTTGCTTAAAAAAACCTGATCTTTCTTGATAGACTTTTGAAACAAGCTGGCAGCATCATCTACAGCGCGAACGATGGCTTTGTCTTCGCTGGCTGCCTTCGTCCCGCTCATTTTCTTTTCAAACAACTGAAGGGCCGATTTTTTCTGACTGCGCAGTAATTCCTTATCCTGTACTTCCATCGAATTCAAGTCGGGCTGAAACCGCTCCTCGACTAAATCGCGAGACAGCATCAGATCAGCTTCTTTGCATTGGTCATAAGCAAAGAGGCTTTGCATGATTTTGATGCGGATGGTGCGCCGGTTGAGCATGGGAGAAGAACGTTTATTAGGGGTGCAAATTACACGGTAACGGCGAATTGTGAAAGGCTTTGCCGGATAAGTACGTATTCGCGAACTTGCCGCCATTATCTTCCGTTACTACCACGGTTGCGCGGCGGGCAGTAAGATTTATTTGCTATGAAAGAACTCGGTTATCTCAATAAATATTTGATTAAATACAAGTGGCTCCTCATCTGGGGGCTTGTATTTGTCATCTTCACCAACATATTTCAGATTATACCAGCCCAGTTTGTGCGTTACTCCATTGACTTGGTGGTTAACAACATACGGATATACAGGTCTTTAGAAAACAGCCAGCTTCAGGCCGATTATTTTAAAGTCTTTGCACAAGGGATTTTGATCTATGCCGGGATGATCTTGCTGATGGCTTTGCTTCGCGGCGTGTTTTTATACTTCGTTCGGCAAACGCTAATTGTAATGAGTCGCCTCATTGAGTACGATTTGAAAAATGAAATTTTTGAACATTACCAGTCGTTGCCGATGAGTTTCTATCGCAGGAATAACACGGGAGACCTGATGAACCGGATCAGCGAAGATGTGGGCCGGGTGCGTATGTATCTGGGGCCGTCTATTATGTATGGACTTACTACACTTACTCTCTTTGCCATGCTTGTGCCGGTAATGTTTGCAATTAGTCCGAAGCTGACTTTGTTTTCATTGCTGCCCTTGCCGCTATTGTCGATCGTGATTTTTTATATCCATAATATTATTGAGCACCGAAGCGAAGAGATTCAAAAAAGCCAGTCGCGGCTCAGCACCTTTGCTCATGAAGCATTTTCGGGCATTCGCGTTATAAAATCATTCACGCGAGAGAAAGAGTCTGTGACAAATTTTGCCCGCGAAAACAACGAATACAAACATCAGTCTGTCAAGCTTACCAAAGTCGAAGCGTTGTTTTATCCGATTGTGCTTGCACTGGTTGGCCTTAGCATTATCCTTACTGTTTATGCAGGAAGTGTAGAAGTTATCAATGGCTCACTTACAATTGGCAACATCGCAGAGTTTATAATTTATGTAAACATTCTTACATGGCCCGTAACACTGCTCGGTTGGACCAGCAGTCAGGTGAAGCGGGCCGAAGCCTCACAAAAACGGATCAATCAATTTTTAAAAGAAAAAACAAATATTGTTTCATTACAGAATCTGGAAAGAGCTATCGACGGGAAAGTAGAGTTCAAAGATGTTTCCTTCACCTATCCGGATACAGGAATTGAAGCATTAAAAAATATTTCGTTTACAATTCATCCCGGCGAATCGCTTGGAATCATTGGTACCACAGGCTCAGGCAAGAGTACAATTTCAAATCTTGTATCACGACTTTATGATGCCACATCAGGCGAAGTTTGTATCGACAACGTCTCAGTGCGGGATTACAGCCTGGCGGGGTTTCGAAAACAAATCGGAGTGGTGCCGCAAGACGTCTTTCTTTTTAGCGACAGTATTTATAACAACATTGCATTTGGCCTCGACCAGCCTATTGAAAACAAAATAATTCAAGCCGCTAAAGATGCCGATGTTTATGAGAATATTCAGTCGTTTCCACAGGGTTTCAGCACCCGCATTGGAGAGCGAGGCATCACTTTGTCTGGCGGACAAAAGCAGCGCGTGTCCATTGCAAGAGCCGTTGCCCGTGAGCCAAAAATTCTGATTCTCGATGATGCGCTGTCAGCTGTGGATACAAAAACTGAAAACAATATTCTCAACAGCATGAAGAAAATCATGCAAGGGCGTACGACAATAATTATTTCACATCGGGTTTCTTCGGCCAAGCTGGCCAACAAAATTATTGTATTGCATGACGGAGCGCTTGTAGAGCAAGGCACGCATGACAGCCTGTTGTCACAGAATGGTGTTTACAAAGAACTCTATGAAAAGCAGTTGCAGACAGATGAAGTCGAAAGCTGATTAGAAAACGTACCGCAGGCCCACGCCTCCCTGAAAGCGGTGATAGCCCGGATCCACCAAGGCATCGGTAAACAATTCCACCTCGATGAACGCAGAAATCGGCAACGAAAAGTAAGAATATTCAAAGCCAACAACTGCCACAGGGCCATATGTAAACCTGCTGATCGTAGTCTGTTCAAATTTCCCGTCAACAAGGGAAGACTGTTGATAGGTGTAATCATACCGCAGCTTTGTACTACGCCATTGCCAGCCCAGACCGGAATAAAGCATTAGTCCTTTTGAAATACTTTTCGCGTCCCATTGATACAAAAATTTGGCCTCAAGAAACCAATCTGTCACAGCTTTGTGGGCGAGGTAGGTCAATGTAGATTTCTCGTGAGTCTTTGGGTTTGTGCTTAATGTGTCAGTTCGCAGCAACCCGCGATAGTAATCATTATACAACCCGCTGGCAGCCTTACCTGCATCCATGGCAAAAGACCAGTGCTTGGTAGGGTAAAATTTATAGGTTAACGCAAACGGGTCTCCCACTTTGATTCCAATACCCTGATAAGGATACTGACTTTCCTCAAAAATAGGGCAAACGATGCGGGCTTTGTTGTGGCTGACGCGAGGTACCAGATAGCCACTGCTTTTGGGGCTTTTTCGCACTTGCGAATAGCAAAACTGAGCCGCGAGAAGCAGAAAGAAAAGTGTGGCGGCAATTTTTTGGCAACGCATCAAAGCAAAGATAATCCTTTTGCAAGAACAGGATAGATAAAAAACCGGCTTTAGCGGTGACTGTCAAACCGCTTCTTTGTATTGCATTTTATGCAGGTGAGCATAGTAGCCGTTGTGCGCCAGCAGTTGGTCATGACGGCCCGTTTCCTTGATCTCACCCTTGTCCAAAACAACAATTTTATGCGCATGTTGTATTGTAGACAGCCTGTGTGCAATCACAATGGAAGTGCGGTGTTCCATCATTTTTGCTATCGCCTCCTGAATCATTTCTTCAGTCTCACTATCAACAGAAGAAGTGGCTTCATCCAAGACCAAAATTTGTGGATCATAAACCATAGCTCGTATGAACGAAAGCAATTGTCGTTGTCCTACCGAAAGTGTAGCGCCTCGCTCCATCACATTATAATTGAGTCCGCCCGGCAGTTTGTCAATAAATCTCCGCGCACCAACCAAGTCGGCTGCATGCAAGATCATTGCATCAGTCACTTCGCGGTTGCCCAAAGTAATGTTGTTGCGAATTGTATCCGAAAAAAGAAACACATCTTGTAAAACAATGCCGATGTTCTTTCGCAATGAAGCCAGGTCGTATTCACGAATGTCAACACCATCCACTAAGATTGATCCTCGATTGATTTCATAAAAGCGGCCCAGCAAATTAATAACCGATGATTTGCCAGCACCTGTAGCTCCCACAAGTGCCACAGTTTCTCCCTGCTTGATTTCGAGGTCAAAATCTTTGAGCACATAGTTGGCATCGGAGTAAGCAAACCACGCGTGATCGAATTTCACTTCGCCTTTCATTTTTTGCGGCTGAAACGATCCGCTATGCGAAAGGAATTCTTTGTCGTCCAATAAATTGATAATGCGGGATGAGCTGACGATACCCATTTGCAACGTGTTGTAGCGGTCGGCAATCATGCGAATAGGGCGGAAGAAAAGCTGTATGAACATGATAAACGAAACAAGCTTACCAAGTGTAATACCAGTTACCTCCTGACCGATCACACCTTTTGCTCCATACCATACCAGTAGCCCGGTGCCCATGGCTGCAATGATTTCGGCAACCGGAAAATAAATTGAATAATATAGTACAGACCTTAAATTGGAGTCGCGGTGATCACGGTTGATTTCTTTGAATTTTTCAAACTCTTTTTTCTCACTTCCAAAAGCCTGAACGATGCTCATGCCCGTGATGTGCTCCTGTACAAAGGCATTGAGGTTAGAAACTGCGTTTCGCACGTCATTGAAAGCCACTTTGATTTTTTCTTTAAAAACATAAGTCGACAAAACCATGAGTGGAATAGTAGAAAGACTGACCAGCGCCATACGCCAGTCGATATAAAACATGAATGCCAGAATAAACACAATCTGCAATAAATCGCTTGCCATTGCAGCGAGCCCTTCGCTGAAAACATCGGCTAGTGTCTCCACGTCTGAAATGGTGCGCGTTACCAATCGGCCGATAGGCGTTTTGTCAAAAAACTGGAGGCGCAACCGAATGATATGCTCATACAATTGAATACGGATATCGCGAATGACAAACTGCGCTATACGGCCCGACACATAAGTGTGAACATATTGAACAACTGACTGAATCACGAGAAGTGCCAAAATCAAAAACATCACACTCACCATGCCCCAATAATTACCGTATTGCACATGCTTGTCGATGGTGTATTGAATGAGAATTGGCCGGAGTGGCGTGAGTAGCCCGAGGGCGAGTGTGAGAAAAATCACCAGATAGAACCGGCCTTTGTAGGGAGTTACAAATTTCATAACCCGGCGCAGCACTCTCAGGTCGATGATATTACCACTGCTTACTTTCTCTTTCTCCATTTTGGGTTAAACCTTAATTTGACAATAAGGGTTTGCAAAAATGCAAAATGAAGTCTGATTTACATTCGGATTTATTTTCAACCGCAACGGTTTGAAGCTTAAGAAAAATGGCGAAATCGTGTTTTCTCACCTTATCTTTTGTGCTGTTATACAAGCACTTACATCGATTTCATGTTACCAAATTGTTAACAAAATGTGCCTAAGAATTAAAGGAGTTTGTGGTTTTTATGATGGGTAAATCGGATATTTTTGCCGTGATAAAATTCAATCAAACCCAAATCTTTATGATTAAAAAATTACTGTTAATGTTTTTGTTGTTGTCCGTGGCCTATGTTGGCGCAAGGGCGCAGGTTACGACATCATCTATTGCAGGTATCGTTACTGACGATAAGGGGGCTCCATTACCTGGAGCAACAATTGTTGCAGTACATACTCCATCGGGTACTTCATATGGAGCGACTTCACAAACTGACGGAAGATACATTATTCCGGGTATGCGCGTAGGAGGGCCCTATGAAATCAAGATTACCTTTGTAGGGTATAAAGATGAAACTGTTAAAGAAGTCTTTTTAAGCTTGGGCGTTACAGCTACTATCAACCTAAAAATGGCTGATAGTAGTACTCAACTTGACGAAGTTATAGTGTCAACCGGAAGAAATGATATTTTTTCCGCAGACCGAATGGGGGCCGCTTCTTCTTATGATAGGCAAATCATAAATAGTATTCCCACCATTGGAAGAAAGTTGGACGATATTGTTAAATACAATGCCTATGGAAACGGGCTTTCATTTGCTGGTCAGGATACCCGATTTAATAATTTTACTGTCGATGGATCTGTATTTAATAACGGGTTTGGATTAGGCTCTTCGGCAGAAGCGGGTGGTAGAACAGGGACGACTCCTATTTCTCTAGACGCTTTTGATGAATTCCAATTGAACATCACTCCCTTTGATGTCCGTCAATCAAGTTTTGCCGGTGCTGGGATAAATGCCGTAACACGATCGGGAACAAATCAAGTGAGCGGATCAGTTTACACTCTTACTAGTCAAAGTAATATGGTGGGAACAAAAGCCAATGGACAAACACTACCACCAATCAATGTTAATCAAGTAACTACCGGCTTTAGAATTGGAGCTCCTATCATTAAGAACAAATTATTTGTCTTTGCCAATTACGAACAATACAATAGCTCCACACCAGCACTTTCGTACATCGCTAATAGGCCTGGTGAAACAGGGAATAATGTTGCTAGAACAACCGCTTCTGATCTTACAAGTCTTAGCCAGTATATGCTCTCAAATTTCAATTTCAACCTGGGTGCGATCGATGGTTTTAATAACACTATTGCAAGTAAAAAGAGCCTCATTAAATTTGACTATAACATCAACAATAATCACAAACTGTCAGTTAGATATTCACAGCACGATTCCCAGGCAGATCAGCTGATTAGTAATAGCAATAGTAGTGGTGCTGCCGGTAATGGCAATAGATCTAACTTGTCAACCGCGCTTTCTCCTCAAAATACCGGATACATTATTAAAGATAATACGAGGTCAGTTGCGGCAGAATTAAACTCAAACTTTAAAGGCAAATTTGCCAATAAGTTCATTGCAACCTACAACTATCAAAATGAAGACAGAAAATATAGAACAAACGAGTTTCCGACAATTGATATTTTAAGTGGCGCTGGCGGAACCACCTATACTTCTGTTGGATTTGATCCATTTACTCCAGCTAATAGATTAAATTATTCCACTTTAAATTTCACTAACAACCTCTCCTATTTTGCAGGAGATCATACTTTCACAGCAGGTCTTGCTTATGAGCGCTTTGTCTCCAACAACCTGTTTTTCCCGGAGTCTAACGGTGTTTATACCTATAACTCCATTTCTGATTTTGAGGCTGCTGCTACGGATTTTAAAAACAACCCGACGGCTACAACTTCTCCTGTTACGCTCGCAAAATATAACCTCAGGTATTCTCTTTTACCCAATGGTCAGCAGCCATGGCAAGTACTGAAGTCGACAACTTATAGCGCATACTTGCAGGATGAATACCAGGTCACTCAAAAATTAAAACTGACTGGTGGGTTAAGAGCTGACTTATTTGCTTACGACAATTCTACTGCAGCTAGTTTTACCAATCCTGTGATAACACCACTCAATTTTAGAGACGAGCATGGAGCAAATTACAGCGTCAACACGGGTGCATTCCCCTCAAACAGAGTTCTTCTCTCACCACGTTTAGGTTTTAACTTCGATGTAAATGGTGATAGGACAACTCAGCTCAGGGGAGGAACGGGTCTCTTTGTTTCCAGAATTCCTCAGGTACTAGTTTCCAATCAATTAGGTAATAATGGCGTAAATACTGCCTTGATCACTGCAACTAATACTACTGCTTATCCTTTTAGAACTGACCCATCTCAATTTTTACCAACAGGGCCTACAGATATCACGAAATTGGCTCCTTACCAGATCAATGCAACGGATCCTAATTTGAAGTATCCAAAAGTTTGGAAAACCAATCTGGCTGTTGACCAAAAATTACCTTTCGGTTTAATTGGTACTGTCGAATTGATTTATAATAAAAATATTCAAGCCCTGCGCTATATTGATGCAAACCTGCAAGCACCCAATCGTAATCTGAGCGGCGACGATACGCGCAGTCTCTTCCCGGCATCGGGATTGGCCGGCTCTCAAGGTCCTGCTACTAGCCCTATTAACATAGCTCGCTTTTACAATACAGCGGTAACCAATGTTTTTGTTTTAAAGAATACTACACAGGGAAGTTCTTACACTTTTACAGCCAAGTTTGAAAAACCAGTTGTCAAAGGCTTCGGTGGTATGGTTGGTTACACTTATGGATTAGCGCGCGACTTACAATCTGTAGCCAGTACCGTTGTAGCTAACGTTCCAACAGTAGCAGGACAAAATTATCTTTCAACATCCTATGCAGACAACGACCTCCGTCACAGGGTTGTGGGTTATGCCAACTATCGCATTACTTATGGTGGAGAATACGGTGGTTCTACCATGTTAACATTAGGCATGGTTTCTACTAGTGGGTACAAAGTGTCGTATACATACAGTGCAGATCTCAACGGTGATGGTCAAAACAATGATCTCCTCTATGTTCCTAATAGTGCATCAGAACTTAATTTTACCCCTCTAACTGTTGGAAGCGGTGCCTCTGCCGTAACATACACAGCAGCGCAACAACAACAGGCGTTTGACACTTACATTAATGGAAATAAATACCTTAGCAAACGGAGAGGACAATATGCAGAAAGAAATGGAGGCTATGCTCCTTGGTTGACCCGATTTGATTTTACCGTTGTACAAGAATTCTATCTAAAAGTAGGTGGCAACAAACATGTGCTCCAGGTGCGTGCTGATATTCTTAACGTAGCAAACTTGCTTAATAATGCTTGGGGTGTTAGCTGGCAAACAACAAATACCAGCCCTTTGACTTTGGCCACTGGCGCTCCAGGAAGTATAAACAAGTCTGGCATCAATGCCGCTGGCCAACCTATTTTCACATTAGCTACACAAAATGTAAATGGGCAAACTGTTCTTATAAAAGACTCTTTTGTTAAGGGGGCCAGTTTTAATAATGGTGATGTATGGCAGGCTCAGTTAGGGATTCGTTATATTTTTAACTAATCGAATTTTTCCAGGAAAGAAAGGCCCTTCGGGGCTTTTTTTTATTTCCCGTTGGAATTTCTAAATTCCCTAATGACTCGCGCGGTTTTTGTCTTTGCCTTCCTGCTTTGTTTCACCGATTGCGAAAAAAAACCAAAAACGACCTTTGCTGCCGAGCCAACTATCATCCGTGATCTGAATGACATCCGGAAGCAAGGATATATTACGGCTCTTCTCGACAATAATTCGGTAAGCTATTTTATCTATAAAGGCCGCCCGATGGGCTATGAGTACGAACTGTTGAAACATCTTGCCAAAGAGCTAAGGGTAGATTTGAAAATAAAAGTGATTTCAGGCATTGAAGAAGCTATAGACAAACTCAATAGGGGTGAAGGAGACATCATTGCTTTTCCACTGACGATTACCAAAGACCGGACCGAATATGTTTCTTTTACTAATTCGTTTTTTAATACATGGCAGGTGCTTGTGCAGCGAAAACCCCAAGGCTGGCGGCAGCTAACCTCCGATGATGTAGAAAAAAACCTTCTGCGCAACCCGCACGAACTGATCGGCAAAGACGTGTATGTCATTAACGGATCATCTTTCAAAAACAGGTTGGAGAATCTTTCACAGGAAATAGGCGGGCAAATTATCGTTCACGAAGACAGCGCCAACGCAGAAACCGAATCTCTTATTCGCCAGGTAGCTCTGGGTGAAATCGAGTACACCGTCACTGACCAAATGCTGGCGCTGGTTAATCAACTCTATTATCCAGACATTGATATTAATACCGTGCTGAGCTTACCACAACAGATTGCGTGGGCCGTGCGAAGTAATTCTCCATCATTTCGAACTTCTATCAATGACTGGCTTGTTCAGATTAAGAGAGACGGTACGCTCAAAATTATGCGTGAAAAGTACTTCGAAAACCCGATCTTCTCAACGCTGTTAGCTTCCAGCGATTATTCATCATTCCGTACTGAAAAGCTTTCGCCTTATGATGACCAATTTAAAAAAGGGGCTGCCGAACTGGGCTGGGATTGGCGTTTGATCGCCTCAATTGCTTTTCAGGAATCTAACTTTAACCCAAGAACGAAGTCGTGGGTGGGCGCAATTGGAGTGATGCAGGTAATGCCCGAGACGGGCGAATATTTTGGTGTGACTAACTTATGGGACCCGAAGCAAAATATTTCAGTGGGCGTTCGTTTCCTGAAATTCCTTGACGACTACTGGAAAAAATCGGTACCCGAGGATGGCGAGCGAATGAAGTTTGTGCTGGCTTCGTACAATGTTGGCCTCACACATGTGATTGATGCGCAGAAGCTCACCAAAAAATATGGCCGAAAAACTGATTTGTGGGACGACAACGTTGGCTATTACCTTGCACAAAAATCAAATCCAAAATACTATCGCGATGCATTAGCATCGGCAGGCTATTGCCGCTGCGACGGACCCGTTTGGTATGTAAAGCAAGTGCTGCAGCGCTATGAAGAATATAAAATTCATATCGCAGGTTAGATGGCGGCCGAGTGGGTAGCACAATTATTCCTTAGCAGAGTTAAAGTTGGTCTAATTATTACTTATGAATGCCCAATGAATATCTGGAACGATTTCATTTTTAATAAGAAGTTGTGTTTTGCCTAACTTTTGTCCATTCAGAATAGGTGCTCGATATATCTCATCGTTAACCCTATAATAAACCAAATCATTTTCTATTAGAAGAATTTCACTATCTCCTTGGCCGGTACTCCATTCAATATAATTTTTTGTTTCAGTATTTATCAGGTACAGGATGCCTGGGTAATACCTATCAAGGAATTCCGATCTAAAATCAAAAGGCGCACCAGTAGAGGTGCCCTTTCCTCTCCTCTCGTTTTTACCGGGGCTAATGCGACTGAATTTGACATTATCTTTTATTTGACCTTTTTCGTTGTATACAATTTTGGAGTTCATGTCTATCACATCGCCCGCTATCCACTTATTCAGGGATCGAAATTCAGCATCGTTGCCTTTGATTCTTCTTCTAAAGAAAGAGCTACCATTTTTGCTATAGACTATCAATTCGGAATATCCAATATTTTCAGAATTAGGCTCTGTATGATTTACAAGCATTGCGGTAAACGTCTCATTATTGCAAAGAACTGCAACTCTCTTTTTCCGCTTTAACTTGAAGGAATCAGGTAGTGAAAGTGGAAACAGAGGTCGCAACGTAGTATCTGCAGTAACCGGGATCTTGATCCGCCCGTCAGAGGAGTTTGTGTATAGTAAAAAGTAGTCATCTCCTTCTATGGCTCCTCCTGCGCTACCGCTCGCTACAGAAAATCTTAAATCCTCAGCAGACAATTCTCTTCTCTCCAGCCTATTAACATCATAGCCATAAACTTCGGTTTTTCTTTCGGAAACAGGTATGTGTGTTACATTCTTGTCATAACACACAAAACATTCAAAAACGCCCTGTTTAGTTTGTACCAAAGATGACTTGGTGCAACTTCTATTGCTTGGCAAAAAGACTTTTAAATGGTAAACAGTGTCAGGCTGATCCAAATGCACAATATGAAGCGTTTTCTGATCTTCTTTTGTTTTATAGTCTTCAGTTAATGCTGTTAGCAAATTAAGCTCAGGGTAAACCCTTATATAAGAAAGCAACATCTTATTATTCGTAATTGTACTTACTTTTTTTAAAGAGTCTTTTTCATATTTTAAAATAGTCGAAGGAAATTGTGTTTCAATATTTGTGAATGGATGCCCGCTTACAAAATAAAGGTTAGCTCTACTTTGTGAAAAAGCTCCATAAACTAAAATACTTAAGCTAAATGTTAATTTTATTTTCATAAGGTTAATTTCTTAATTCTCTCTTCCGCTGACGGCTTCAACATAATTATGACCGGAATTATTTGTTCGATGTAAATTCCACGCAGGCTTTGAAAGTTTACCTGCCTGTTTTAAAACATAATAAAAACCTGGATATCCATTTGTTCCACCCGAGCTTCCATTATAATTTTTAATCCATGCTGCATCCATAAAAGACTTGTTGGCTCCGGTTGGTTGTCCTCCAAAATCATAATCGAAATGATCACTATCGGCATGCGTGTAGACAATTGACCCTGTTACATTTCCTTCCTCTTGATCAGCATGTCCTAGGATTGTGTCATTTGCATTTAATATGTTCCAATTATTCATCGAGGTAATGCTCGTACTTAGATTGTTATTAACCATTGTCCTTTTCTCCCCATTTAAAAACTGATAACCTCGATCAATGTTTGCTTTCCAATTCCATAGTTGTTGAGCCGTGGGTCGCTGACCTCCATCCAATAAATCCAATTGCATAAGGCCCCAGCCATGAGGTGGCCCAAAATTGGTGCATCCCTGGCTATCGTTCCAGCCTGTACCATAATTTGTGCCTGGATTAAATTGTCTGTAGTTAGATTCCTGTCGTATCAATCGGGTTAAAAACCAAATGTCATAAGATTGTGCGATGATATAATCCTTTACTGATTGTTCTGTAGGATTAGTGCCCCGTATATAAAAGACCTCCGTGATAGTGGTCTCACCATATTTAAAATACAGCGTAGCTTTTCCTCCCCGTATTTTATTTTCAAAATCAATATTCCATTGCTCATTAGCTTTCAATTTTTTCCACCCACTCAAGGGAAAAGAATCTTCATCCTGACGAATATCTCTGCGGTATTCTATTTTCAATCGAAAAGAAACCTCTGAAGTGCTCAACGAATTACTGCTAACTGCTTTTACAGACAAGGTTGGCATAGCTGGCTCAGCTGATATCAAAACATAACTGTTTGAATTGATGACAGACTCACCATTCTTAAGTTGAATCGTGAATGTTTCCGTATTTACACTCGCTGCACTCTCATCGCTCTGAAACAACCCAAGCACTGTAACCGGATCGTGAATCTGGTCCCACTGGTATTTGAAAAGCCTTGTCCCGTTGGCGTAATCCATCAAGTTGTCCGTTGTGCCTTTTATTAATGAAGAATATTCATCAAACGTATGTTTCAGTGTAAATGCGCCATGGCCCAGTTCGTGTGCCATCGTGTGTATGATGGAGGTATTGTCTTCCGATCCGTCAATAAAAATAAACCCTGCCTGTTTGCTCCGTGGCATGTAGCCGTTTTCGGTGTTGTTTGCCCCGGTCGGCACAAGGAACAAATAGTACTCTTCGTCATTTAGATTGCTCTTGGCATTAATCACGGTCTTCATGTCTCCGGTATAGTTGCTCAGCAAGCCACTGGTGCCGTTATCAAATGGGGTGCTTAGTCCTTTTACCGTGAGGTTACTATCCAGCTGTACCGTCCAGCTTACTACGGCCTGTGAATATATCTTGTTGAGCTGGGTCTGCACTTCTTCTGCCGTGGCCGTAAGCTTTATGCCGTTCACCGGAACGATGTGTAGCGTAACATCTTTTTTGTCATATCCTATGATGTTCAGTTTGCCCAGGATCTGTTCTTTCTTTGTCGTATCCGCGGGAGAATACATTGCTACCAGTGATTCGGTCATGCCATTATCCGGACCGCTGACTGTCACGGTTTCGGCATTGGGCATTGGTGAACTGGCGCTTTGAATAAAATGGATACGGGGTTCGTCTATCGTGCTGTTGCTGGTCGTTGCCTTTACAACATCGGATTGTTGTGATGCCACTGCTTTCCATGCTACATAATAACTGTCGCTCAGTTTTTCATAGTTGCCTTTCAGTGCATCAATGCTCTGTTGGTCTATGCCATAATGTGAGCTGGTTGTGTTCTCAAATGTTGTGCTCAGGTTATACTCTCGTTTTGTTGTAGCTATCGCTTTTGTTTTTGTGGTGGTGGTCTCTCCTCCTTGTTTGTTTATTATCACTCCATTCCCTGCCTTGTCTGTGATGGCTATGTTCTTGCCCGCCGGCAGGGTTTGTCTGTTGCCGTTGTTGTCTGTTACAATACTGTTTCCTTCTGAGTCTTTGGTCACACTCTTAATTCCTCCGGCTATAATGATAAGTGTGTCTGCCACAAAGGTGTTCGGGTCTGGTGGTGTCGTTGGTAAATACTGGCGTATCTGATTTAGTAGGCTATCTGCTGCACTGAGTCCTTGTGTCAGCTGATCCATCATGTTCTGTACGTTTGCCGGCACTGCTTCTACTGCGCCTCCGGTTACGTTCATCATTCCGTCTACCATTCGCTTGTCTGTGTTCACGGTGATGTCTGTGAAAATGACGCGTCCCCGTACTTGATTCAGGAACGGAACGACTACCGCTCCTTCTCCGCTGAACTTGCCGTTGGCTCCGCTTATCTTGGTGAGCGTCACGTCAAAGTCGCCGGCTTTGAGTATTTCGCCTACTTTCAGGGTCGGGATCAGCTGTGTCTTATCCAGGTTTATGTTTGGCGGTGCTACTCCACACGTGTAGCCTTGCTGTGCCATATCGGGTGTGGTGATCGTCGCTAGGTTCCCGTAGCTGCTTTCAAAGTAGCCGCACGTTGCCATCAGCTGGTATTCATACGTGGTCTTGGGCTCAAGTCCGCTTACTTCTGCTGTGGTGATCAGTGATGTATTTGAATACCAGTTGGCATCGGCTTGGTCTTTTGTTCTATAGCGTACTGTATATCCGGTCTGCGAGGGGCTGGCTTCCCACTGCAGTGATATTCGTGTCGGGCTCTCGGCCTGGGCGCTCACCTGTGCAGGTGCTTCGCACGCATCGCCATACACAAACGTCACGGTTTCGCTGTACCCGTTGTTTTTGAACAGGTCTAAGGCTTCTGCGCCGGCCTGCGCCTTGGCCTGCACACGAAACGCATACGTTCTTCCGGGCTCAAGTTGTGTGGCGTCGGGTCCATAGATCAGGGTGGTGCTGGTGGTGGTGGTTTCATAGATCGGTGGCTGCGATAGTATGGCGTCATTGGCATTGCGGCTCGCGGGCCACACTTCTACTACTCTGATATCATACTCAGTGGTGAAGGCTGCGTTGGGGGAGCCGCTG
>JABDGP010000031.1 GCA_013285945.1 Bacteroidota bacterium
TCAATGTCTTGCGGCTGCAAGCCGGCATCGTCAAGAGCTTCTTGCATTCCCAGTAAAGCGCCCTCTCCTTCAGGATGTGTACCGGTGAGGTGATAGGCATCTGCACTCATGCCACCGCCGGCTACTTCTGCATAAATTTTTGCTCCGCGTTTTATCGCGTGCTCATACTCTTCCAAAACCAAAGCGCCTGCACCTTCGCCCATTACAAATCCATCACGATTTTTATCAAATGGACGCGAAGCTGTGGCAGGGTCATCATTTCTGGTGGAAAGCGCTTTTGATGCATTAAATCCACCAATGCCAGCTTCGTTTATCGCGGCTTCTGATCCACCGGTAATGATGATGCTTGCTTTACCCCAGCGTATATAATTGAAAGCGTCAATGATGGCAGTGGTGGACGTAGCACAAGCAGAGATTGTTGTAAAGTTGGGGCCCATAAAGCCGTACTTGATCGAAATCCAGCCCGAAGCAATATCAGCAATGACCTTAGGAATAAAGAATGGATTGAAGCGCGGAGTACCATCGCCCTTGGCAAACTCCATTACCTGTTCCTGAAATGTCTGGAAGCCACCATTACCCGATCCCCAGATCACACCAACTCTTCTTTTATTAATACTATTTAAATCTAGCAGCGAATCTTTAATAGCTTCATCCGCAGCCACCATTGCGAATTGAGTAAACTTATCCATTTTACGTAGCTCCGGGCGATCGAAGTATTTCTCAAATTCAAACTCTTTGATTTCGCAGGCAAACCGCGTTTTAAATTTCGAAGCATCAAAATGAGTAATCGGTGCTGCTCCGCTTTTCCCTTCAATGAGGTTATTCCAAAAGTCTGAAAGATTATTTCCTATCGGGGTGATTGCACCCAAACCCGTCACAACTACTCTTTTCTGATTCATAATTTAAATAATTAGTCTTTAAGTCCTTTAATAACCTCATTTCGAATAGTATAAAAATCTTCTTCATTGGTGAGCCGCGAAAGTTGAAGCGCTGCCAGCATATTGGTAATTACCATTAGCGCTTTTGTTCTTGGGCTGCACTGAAAAGAAAACACACCACTTGTTTTACCTTCGTCGAGTATGGTTGTAACCCAGTTTAAAATCTCATCGGCGAAAGTTTTAAGTTCATTGGCAATTTTTAAATCCACGGTATTCAAGTCGGTAGCTAATGACCCAACAAGACAAACATGTCCTTCTGATTTGATCGTTGTATAAATCAAAAGAAATGAGTTTAGCTTGTCAACTGGACCCTTCGTAGAGGTTGACTCAATTAATGAATGAAGCTTTTGCCGGTGAGCTTCCAAAATTGAAATGCCCAAATCTGTTTTAGTCGGAAAGTGATAATGAACTGACGCATTCTTGATTTTCATCTTTTCAGAGATGTCATAGAAGCTAAAAGCATTAAAGCCTTTACTGCGGATCAGTTGATCACCTAATTGTATGATAGTTTCCCGGGTTGACATCTTTATTAAGTGCAAATATAACTACCTATTAGTAGGTAGGCAAATCAGCAACAAAATTAGTCTTTAGATGTCCAGCCACCCTCGCCAAGCAGTGGCACGAAGGCGAATTGATTGAACTCCTCTTTTAGGAGCTTTCCTGCATTCTTATGGATCTTTAGCATTTTTTGTGATTCACGGTCGCCAACAGGAATTATTAGTATTCCTTTTTCAGTTAATTGATCTGTCAGTGCCGAAGGAATTACTGGCGCTCCCGCCGTTACGATGATTTTGTCAAATGGTGCTTTGGCAGGTATTCCTTTCGATCCATCACCATAAAAGAAATAGGGATTATACCCAAATGAGGGCAGGAAAGCCTTTGTCTTTTCGTACAGTTTTCTGTTGAACTCAATAGTATAGACTTTTGCTCCTAATTCCAGAAGAATAGCCGCCTGATAACCAGAGCCCGTGCCGATCTCCAGCACCTTTTGTCCTGGCTTTACTTCCAGTTTTTCGCTTTGAAATGCGACTGTGTAGGGTTGAGAGATTGTTTGGCCTTCGCCAATAGGAAACGCCTTATCTTCATACGCATGAGCGAGCAGCGCATCATCAAAAAAAACGTGCCTTGGTACCTTCCCGATGGCTGCCAAAACTGCCTCGTCGGTTATGCCTTTCTGGCGCAACTTTTTGACCAATTTATTCCTTAATCCTCGCTGCTTATAATTGTCTTCAAGCATGTTGAAATGCTCATTTTTGCTTAAAAAAAGGCATTTTTAATGATAAAATAAAGTTTTTCAGTTTTCTTAGGAAAATTGAAATTGAACCCTCTACTTTGGGGTTCTCAAAAGCACAGTAAACCTATTTTGCCATAGCGTTAAAACTGTGTAGCCTGATCCCAACAGTAGGAGTGGTTAATCCCACCCGCTACTGTATGGGCAGGTAAATTCTCTGAACCTTCCAGCCCTATTTTCTCCTCTGAATTGCCTTTTTAGCGGCCGCTACAATATTGTCAGGACCTAGTCCATACTTCTTCAATAATTGAGTTGGCGATCCGCTTTCACCAAAGCTGTCATTTACGGCAACCATCTCCAGCGGAGCCGGAAAGAAACGTGACAATACCTGAGCCACACTGTCGCCAAGACCGCCATTAATTTGGTGCTCCTCGCACGTTACAGCGCATTTGGTCTTTTGTACAGATTCTAAAATTGCTGGTACATCGAGCGGCTTAATGGTATGAATATTAATGATCTCGGCATTGATACCCTGTGCTGATAATATTTCTTCGGCTTCTATTGCATGCCAAACCAAATGACCGCATGCAAAAATGCTTACATCTTTTCCTTCAATCATTTTATCGGCCTTGCCAATTGTGAACGGCCTGTCGCTGGTGAAAATCGGCCAGCTTGGGCGACCAAATCTTAAGTAAGCGGGACCAACATGTTTCACCAAGGCAAGCGTTGCAGCCTTGGTCTGGTTGTAGTCGCAGGGCACAATCACGGTCATGCCCGGCAACATTCTCATCATGCCAATGTCTTCCAGTATTTGATGAGTCGCTCCGTCTTCGCCTAGTGTGACACCTGCATGCGAAGCGCAGATTTTTACATTTTTATTAGAGTAAGCAATCGATTGGCGGATCTGATCATAAACCCGACCTGTAGAAAAATTTGCAAACGTTCCGGTAAACGGAATTTTTCCGCCGATTGTCATTCCTGCAGCAATGCCCATCATGTTGGCTTCGGCAATGCCAATTTGAAAAAACCTTTCGGGGAAATCTTTTTTAAAGGCATCCATTTTGAGTGAACCAGTGAGGTCGGCACACAAGGCTACCACGTTTTCATTTTGTTTACCCAATTCGTGCAGCCCTGCACCAAATCCAGAGCGGGTATCTTTTTTTTCTGTAAATGTGAATTTTGTCATGACCGACTTTCCTTTGTTAATGACTTGTTAAAACAAAAAATACCCCATTTGTTCTACAAACCCTTTCGGGGATTTGCCCGTAAAAGTTTTTAATCCAAATTCTATGCAAGAAACCAAAACGATCGACGGCAAATTAATTTTCTGGATCATTGTGGCTGTTTTACTTGCGATTGTTCCGTGGTTTGTTTGAGATTTCTCAATAATCTCCGATCGTTTCCTCTAGTTGATCCAAGGCCTTTTTCAACTCTTCGTCATTAGGTGCAACACCGTGCCACTTGTGCGAACCCATCATATAATCAACACCAAATCCCATCACGGTTTTCATCAGGTTCATTACCGGTTTCCCTTTGCCGGTTAGTGACTTCGCATGATCGAGCGCCTTGATGACTTCCTCAATTTTATTTCCCTCAAATTCATTTACAATCCAACCGAAAGATTCCCACTTGGCTTTCAAATCCAGTAATGAGAGAATTTTGTCTACAGGCCCGTCGATTTGCTGGCCGTTATAATCTATGGTAGCAATCAGGTTATCAACTTTGTTGTGCGGTGCGTACATTGCGGCTTCCCATACCTGGCCTTCCTGCTGCTCTCCATCACCCATCAGTACAAACACCAATTGATTGTCTTTGTTTAATTTCTTTGTCTGCGCTGCACCAATAGCCACAGACAAGCCTTGTCCCAAAGAGCCCGACGCGATACGGATACCCGGAAGATGCTCGTGAGTGGCAGGATGGCCTTGCAGTCGTGAATTGATTTGGCGGAATGTGGTTAATTCTTTCACATCAAAATACCCTGAGCGTGCCAGTGTCGCGTACCAAACCGGTGAGATATGACCATTGGACAAGAAGAATAAATCCTCGCCCTGTCCATCCATATTAAACTTGGAATTGTGTTTTAGTAAATGAAAATATAAGGCTACAAAATACTCGGTGCAGCCCAGGGAACCGCCCGGATGCCCACTCTGGCAAGCATGCACCATGCGCACGATATCTCTGCGAATTTGAGTAGCTAGTTTCTTTAGTTGAACGAAGTCCGGCTGATTTGACATGAAGAAAAATTTGCCCGAAGATATGAACTTAGGAAATCCGGCCTATAGCCAGCTGGTTTTTTATTTACAATGATGATTTTAAGTCAGCCAGGAACCATTTGCTATTTTCTTTTCTTCGAAACTTTCTTGACTGGTTTTTTCGAGACTTTCTTTGGAGCCTTTTTAGCTGGTTTCGCTTTTGCCAATGGAGACTTAGCTTCACCTAATATCTGTTGGGTATGGTTTGCAGTATCCACTTTTCCAATCACCTCAGCAAGGATTCCATTTTCATCAATAATGAAGGTGATTCGTGCAGTGCCCATGTATTTTCTGCCATACATCGACTTCTCTACCCATGTTCCATACTTTTCATGAAGGGATTTGTTAGTATCTGCCAACAAGCGGAAGGGCAGCTTTTCTTTTTCAATAAACTTGCGATGCATTTTTTCGTCATCAGTGCTCACACCAAGCACTTCGTAGCCTTGTTTCTGCAATAGTTTGTAATTGTCGCGCAGGTTGCAAGCCTCGGTGGTGCAACCGGGAGTCATGTCTTTCGGGTAAAAGTAGAGGACTACTTTCTTTCCTTTAAAATCGGAGAGCTTTACCTCCTTGCCATTCTGATCAGTTGTAGTAAAATCGGGAGCCTTCATTCCAGCGGTAAGTGTCATAATCGTAAAGGTTTAAAGTATTTTTTGTGTGTATATTTTTTCGTTTCCGAGCTTGTCTTTCACTTTCAATTCAAAGTCACCTTGCAATGGTTTCGATTTGTCGAGCCGCTCCGATTGCAAAATTCCTGTTTTATAATCGTATTTCATCAGAAGCCATTGACCATTGACCGATGCTTCGTAGCTCGCAATACCCGATAAGTTATCAATAATACGAAAACGCGCCGATGCTGAGTTGCAATGTATCCTATGCACGACAGGAGCGATTGAATCCTTCAGTAAGATAAAATCACCAAGTTTGGATGTATTGAATTTGATTTTACCGTTTTGCCAACGACCTCCCACAAATTCATATAGCCTTCCTTCAATATGATAGACCGAGACTTTTGCATCCTCAGTTTGTGTTGTTGGTTTTAAAATGATTTCCACGGAATCGTTTAAAGGCTCTGTATTCCGGCCGATTGAAAAAACCTCGGGCTTGTTCTTGTCGCTTTTAGAAAGGTTAAAAAACAAAGTATCATACAAACAGCTAGGCCTGAAACGAATGTCTGCCAGATCGCTGTAAAAAGTGTATTGTGTTCCCGACGGGATTTTGTCTATAACATCAAACCTGATATTCCCCTGACAGGTCTGTGCTGAGTCTGGAATGTTTTTTTGTAAGTCGATAAGGTAAACCTGCTGACTATTATCCAGATAACTTGGCTCAAGTTGCGTTGGGCTTCCTTTTTCAAAAAAAACAATTTTGCCTTTCGGCCCGCAAGGCCTTACCCGCAAGGTCATTACGTTTCCAGAAATGTCATACTCATAAGGTTTCGTCAGGACAGGCATAGGCGCCAACGTGGATGAACCTGGCAATAACTTCATGCGAATGTTACTTTCGTTGCCATAAGTGTCTTTCAAATTTATCTGAACAATTGAAGGTTTGTCAGAGATATTTATTTCGCCTCGGTTGACACCGCTTTCGTAATACTTCAATGGGTTGCCATCCTCAATGTACAATTTGTTGAAATGCAACCCTCGGGTTTTCAACGTTTGAAAGTTGAGCAACGCCACAATGCCTTGTGTTTCATTGAAATTGATCCTGTCGATTTTCTGTACAAATACTTTTTGGCTATCAACCCGAACTTCTATTTCATTAATGCCGCACCTGAACTGTGAAAAATCCATCCGGTCGAAGGCAAGCAGTTCAATGCCAATCTTTCCCTGAACAGAGATCGGACCGGGCAAAGAATAGGTGGACCCATTTCGCAATAAGAAAAATTCACTTCTACCAAAGTGTCCGTTGATTCGCGAATTGATGTCAATTGTTTTTAGAGCAATTTTTTGCGGTACCGGCGGAAGCCCGTCTTTTATCTCATCAAACTTGAAGTTCAGCGGATTTAAAGCCTCGTTTTGAGAGTCGCGGATTTCGAAATGCAAATGCGGCCCCGTTGATCCTCCTGTATTCCCCGAAAGGGCAATAGTATCACCTCGATTTACGGGAAATTGATCAGGCAAAAACTCGAGGTCAATGTTGAATGATTTTTTCTCGTAATGCTTATTCAAAATGAAATCACCGGCTTTGCCTTTAAATTGATCAAGGTGTGCGTACACCGACACATTTCCATCCGGATGGGTGACGAACAAAACTTGGCCATAGCCATAGGAATTTACAATAGCCCGTGAAATGTAGCCACGTTGTGTTGCGCGCACGGGCATTCCCGTCATATTATTTGTGCGGATATCTATGCCCGCATGAAAGTGTGTATTACGAAGCTCACCCATGGTGCCGGCCAGCCAGTTTTGCTTGCCAGGGTTGATTGGAAAAAGATAGGGCTCTTCGAGTGTTGACTTTCTGAAGGGCAAATCTTTGGCAGGACTCAGTTGTGCCTGCGTGAAGATTGAAAGCAGCAGGCAGGGGAAAATTAGAAGATTACTTGACTTCAAACTCCAACAGTTTTTCATTTTCAATATAGCCCGAAAGCTTATTTCCAACAGTCACAGCGGCAACGCCTTTTGGGGTACCCGTAAAAATTAAATCGCCGGTACGTAGCGTAAAGAATTTTGAGAGATAAGAGATGATGTAATCAAAACTGAACAACATCAAACTGGTGTTGCCTTGCTGTTTCAATACGCCATCTACTTCCAATTTAAAATTAATGTCGCCGAGGTTTTTAAAGTCACCCGTCGGAATGAATTTATCCGAAATTGGTGCCGAGCTATTGAACCCTTTGGCTATATCCCACGGCAGGCCTTTTTCTTTTGCCTTTTGCTGCAGGTCGCGTGCGGTGAAATCAACGCCCAAACCAACCGAATCGTAATACTTGGAAGCAAATTTCTCTTCGATATTTTTTCCCTCTTTACAGATTTTTAAGACCAATTCAATTTCGTGATGAATGTCTTTTGAGAAATCGGGGTAATAAAAAGGTGAACCGTTTTTTAAAATGGCTGTATCGGGCTTAGTGAAAATTACTGGTTCGTCTGGTCGCTCGTTATTCAACTCTTTGATATGCTCAACATAGTTTCGACCAATGGCAAAGATTCTCATGCTTTTAATGTTTCCGGCAAAGTTAGAAATACCTCCGGTAATTTCACCTTGAAACACCAGTAACTAATACAGGACTCTGAACTTAATCGTATGCTCAATAGCGCGAAGTTCCTTAATCACCTCTTTGTTATACTCCTTATTGATGTCGGTAATTACGTAACCGATATGCTCATTCGTTTTTAGATACTGGCCCACAATGTTGATGTCGTTGGCTGCAAGGATTTGGTTTATCCGCGCCAAAATGCCGGGCACATTGTTGTGAATGTGAATAAGTCGGTGAGCGTTTTCTAAAATAGGCAGCGTAAGGTTGGGGAAGTTTACGCTGTTGCTGGTGCTGCCCGTATTGATGTAATCTGTGATTTTACCGGGTACAAACGTGCCGATGTTCTCTTGCGCTTCCAATGTGCTTCCTCCAATATGTGGAGTGAGGATAGTATTGGGTAAACCTCTTAGTTCAGAGATGAATTCTTCATTGTTGCTAATCGGTTCGTACGGATAAACATCTATAGCAGAGCCTGCTACTTTTCCATTCAAAATGTTCTCCCTTAAAGCCTTCACGTCCACTACATGACCGCGACTTAGGTTAAGAAACACAACTCCTTTTTTCATTTGGGAAAACTCTTCGGAGCCAATCAGGTTTGTGTTGCGTTCATTGCCATCAACATGCAAGGTGATTACATCTGCTGCGTTCAAAAGTTCTCTTAATGTTTTGCATTTTACAGCATTGCCCAACGCCAGTTTTTCTTCTTTATCATAATACATCACTTTCATGCCTAGGTTTTCGGCAAGTACAGAAAGCTGAGCACCAATATTTCCATAACCGATAATGCCTAATTTTTTTCCGCGCACTTCAAAACTTCCTTTGGCCGATTTATCCCACTGGCCCTGGTGCATCTTATTTGACTTGTCGGGAATGCCACGGATGAGCATAATCATTTCTGCAATCGCTAATTCGACTACCGACCGTGTGTTACTGAAAGGTGCATTGAAAACTGCAACGCCTTTTTTGGTTGCGGCCTTAAGATCAATTTGATTAGTGCCAATACAAAATGCGCCGATGGCCATTAGGCGGTTGGCGTTTTCTAAAACCCGGGCAGTGACCTGTGTTTTGGAGCGTATCCCTAGTACAGAAACGTTTTTTATTTTTTCAAAAAGCTCATCTTCATCAAGCCCTGCGGGGTAAGATTCAATAGTGAACCCTTCGGCTTTCATCAACTCAATAGCCACCGGATGCACACCTTCCAGGAGCAGCACGTTGATTCTGTTTTTTGGGTATGAAATTGCGGTATTCAATTTATTAAGATATAAAAATTCGTCGAGGCTTGGTGTTATGTGGTCTGCTTTACTTAGTACATTTTCGCGCTCTATGTTTTCAGTGAAAGCATAAAATTTATTGGCAAGGCCAGAATGCTTGATTTCATAGTCGGTGTAGCCATCCCCAATAACATAAACATCGCCGGGAAGGTTTAATCTTTTCAGTTGTTCCGCCTTTCCGTTATTTGAAGAAAGCGGATTGTTTTTGTCGAAGCCTGTAATCTTTCCGTTGGCGTCATATTGAAATTCATTGGCGAGTATGTTTTCTTTTTTAACGCCAAATTCTACGACCACCGGCTCGATGAATTCGTGAAAGCCATTGGAAATTATATAAATATGATCTGCATAAGTGCTGAAGAAATCTTTGTTTCGCTTGAATGACTCCGACACTACGCTTTTCAGATGATTGACCAGTTGTGCTAAATGTTTTTTTTCGGGAGAGAGAAGTTGTATCCTTTTTTCAATCGATTCGCGTAGTGACAAGGTACCATCCATACCCTGATTGGTGATTTCGGCAATTTGAGTTTTGATGGATTCCTTTTCAGGATGATCTTTCAGCGAGATTTCCGCCAATGCATCAAACGCTTCCACTTTGGTAAACGTACTATCAAAGTCAATTACAAAATATTTGCTGGGAGTCATGGGTAGAGAAATCCAAAAGTATTACAAAACCATCGTTTCATGGCGCTGATTTTCTTCGTTCTTTAAATAAATCTCAGGATAATTCACATAGCTACTGTTAGTTAGCCGTTTGAGTTTTTTCTTCCGGCAACTTTAGATAAGTTTGACCAATTGATTTTAAATTATGGATCAGCTTGAATTGCCGGTGCGGCCGAAGAGGAAGTTCCTCTCAGAGGATTTTAAAGTTTCTATCTGGGAATCGTTAAAACCGTTTTTTGAAGGTCTTGTCAATCGCCAGATAAACACAGCCGATGAATTGAAACACTGGCTTCACGATCGTAGCGAACTGGAATCGGTTATAAGCGAAGATATCGGCTGGCGGTATATCCGTATGACTTGTTACACCGACAAGGATGAATATAGCAAAGCCTACCAGGATTTCATTCAAAATATCCAGCCACAAATTGCACCCTATTCTGATTTGTTGAATAAAAAGGTTTTGGATTGCGCATTTACGTCTGACTTACAAAATCTGCCAGGATATAACCTGATGCTGCGCAACCTCAAAAAAGAAGTTGAGTTATTCCGTGAAGAGAATATTCCATTATTTACTGAGATTAGTACAGAAACTCAAAAGTATGCTGAGCTTTCAGGCGCTATGACTGTTCAGGTGAATAGTCAGGAGATCACGTTGCCTCAGGCTGGTGTTTTGCTGCAATCTACCGATCGCGCTAAGCGAGAAGAAGTGTATATGAAAATCACTGAGAGGAGATTGAAAGACAAGGATACACTAGACAACCTCTTTTCAGGATTGATTTCATTGCGACACCGCGTTGCTCAAAATGCTGGATTTAAGAACTTTCGCGATTATCAGTTTAAAGCCTATGGCCGATTTGACTATACACCCCAGGATTGCTTCAATTTTCATGAGGCTATCGAAAGCGAAGTTGTGCCGCTGCTGAATGAATTTGCTAATACAAGAAAATCGGAATTGAAAGTAACTGAACTTCGACCATGGGATAAGGCAGTGGATGCTCAGGGCCGCGAACCTTTAAAAGCTTTTAGCGATGGAAAGGAATTGACCGAAAAATCAATCGATGTTTTTAGAAGGCTGGATACTTATTTGGGTCGTTGCCTTGAGATAATGAAGCAAATGGGGCATTTGGATTTGGAATCCCGCAAAGGAAAAGCTCCGGGTGGTTATAATTATCCGTTGGCTGAAATTGGTGTGCCTTTTATTTTTATGAACGCCACCTCAACGATGCGCGACATGACTACAATTATGCACGAAGGCGGGCATGCAGTTCATAATTTCCTGACCATGGATTTGGAATTGAACGATTTCAAGTCGCCCCCCATGGAAGTAGCTGAGCTTGCCTCGATGAGTATGGAATTGATTTCGATGGATGAATGGCATATTTTCTTCCCCAATGAAAAGGAATTGAAGCGTGCAAAGCATGAGCAACTGGAAGATATCATTGAAACGTTGCCCTGGGTGGCAACTATCGATAAATTCCAGCATTGGATTTATGAAAACCCGGCTCATTCGTCGAGCGAACGAATCGGGCAATGGAATAAAATTTTCAACCAGTTCTCCGACACGGCTACGGATTGGTCTGGTTTGCAAGACACGAAGGATTTTCTATGGCAGAA
The DNA here is from genome assembly GCA_013285945.1 of Bacteroidota bacterium. GTDB lineage: Bacteria > Bacteroidota > Bacteroidia > Cytophagales > Cyclobacteriaceae > ELB16-189. The sequence goes on from JABDGP010000031.1 coordinate 11,163, forward strand.
GCAACTGCATTTGTATGAAGTGCCTTTTTATTACATCGAATATGGAATGGCACAACTGGGAGCAATTGCCGTGTGGCGAAATTTTAAAAAAGATAAGCGAGATGGCTTAAAACGATACCAGGATGCGCTACGGCTTGGCAATATGACCACTATACCTGAGATATATAAAGCGGCAGGTATTCGTTTTGACTTCAGTAAGGGCTACATCCATGAGCTGATGGGCTTTGTCAAAGATGAGCTGTCAAAGATTTAGACTAGCCTCTGCACTTGTCCAATAAGTTGCTGAGTTGTTGCGCTTCGGTCGGGGTGATTTTGAGCACAGCGCTGTCAGTTTGATCCAATTTATCGTCAAGGACTTTCAATAGTTCCAAACCTTTGTTTGTAATGATCACATCGGCTGCCCGTTTGTCGTTGGGGCATTGACTTTTAATAATTAGCTTTTTTGTGACAAGACGGTCAAGCAGGCGCGACACATCGGAGTTTTTGTCGAGCATTCTTGATTTGATTTCCGCGCCCGATATTTTGTTAGGGTATTGGCCGCGGAGGATCCGAAGTATGTTGAATTGCTGATTGGTGATGCCAAATTTTTCAAAGAAATCTTTATTCTTACTCTCCAGCCATCCGGCTGTAAAGAATAGATTCAACATCGCCTTGTGATGGGCGTTCCGGAATTTGACCTGTTTGATTTCTTCTTCGATTTTCATTGGGAATTAAAAAAGGGGAGTGTTTGCTCCCCTTTTTGATATTTTAAGCTTGTTTGTTGATCTCAACTTTTACGTTGATTTCAACTTCATCGCCTACGATCAAGCCACCACCTTCAAGGGCTTTGTCGAATTTCAAACCAAACTCTTTGCGGTTGACCTTACCTTTGATTTTGAAGCCAGCTTTTTCGCCACCAAATGCTTTTACGCGGCCGCCATAGGTTACCTCGAATGTGGCAGGTTTGGTTACGTCACGCATTGTCAGGTTACCTTTCAATACATATTTGCCGCCATCTTTTACCAGTGTTCCTGTGAATTTCAACTCAGGGAATTTTTCTGCATTGAAGAAATCATCTGATTTCAAGTGACCATCGCGCTTTTCATTGTCAGTAAAGACAGAAGCGGTCTTTGCAGAGAACTCAACAGTTGCACCTGCAAAGTCATCGGCTGTGCTTACAACCTTAGCATCGAAATCCTTAAAGTTTCCTGTTGTTTCAGAAACAACCATGTGAGCAACACTAAATCCGATGTTAGAGTGTGCCTTGTCAATAGACCAATTGGTCTGCGCAGTCGCAGCACCTGCTACAAGCACTGCAATCATAAATGCGTTAATTTTTTTCATTTTAATTTATTGGTTTGATGGCAAAGTAACGCAAACTGCATAATATATGTTTAAACATATATTATTTTATTTTTAAGTAAAACATAACTGACTGATTGCCAACACTTAAAATTTGTTAAGAAATTGTAAAGAGGAAAAAGTGTGCTGACGTGCTAACCCTTTAAAGGTAAAAATCATCAGTTAGAGTACGGTAAGCAGTTGACTTTTCTCCATTACTATCATAAAGGACCAATTCCTCTGAAATAATAGGTTCTGTCGACATCGAATATTCAAATAGCCAGCGCTCCTGTGGTTTCTCTTTGCGCGAACTAAAAGAGAGTTGGCGATTCACAAATAGGCCTTTTTGATTCGAAAGAGAATTAAATTGTTTTCCTTCCCGAAAGGGGAGGATCACTGCCAATTTTCCTTTTGGACTGAGCAATCGTAGCGAATGAAAAATCAATTCATCGTACCTTAAAGTTTGAGTATGCCTTGCTTGAGCTCGCTTCTGCAACGGAGGGAGCAGGCTGTCGTTGAAAAAAGGAGGATTGCTTACTATCAAGTCGTATTTATAGCCAGGCTCAAATTCCTGAATTGCCTTTTGATGAACTGCGATCTTCGTTGGCCACGGCGACTCTGAAATATTTTGAGCAGCCTGTGCCGCATCTTGCGCCTCGATCTCAACAGCATCGATAGCTACCTCAAGATCTGTCCGCTGAGCAAGCATCAGGGCAATTACGCCACATCCTGTTCCAATATCGAGTATCTTTTTTGCTCCAGCAGTGTTCACCCAGGCGCCTAAAAGCACTGCGTCGGTGCCTACCTTCATCCCGCAACTATCATGGCGGACAGAGAATTTTTTAAAACGAAACATAATATCAAACCCAACCCAGGTCAGAATTCTAAAATCGTTTCAGTGCCAAGGATGCAATCGTTTCGCCGATTGCTAATGAGGATGTAGCTGCCGGTGATGGAGCATTGCAGACATTGATTACATTTTTCTCTTCGAGAATTAAGAAATCATCTACCAGCCCTCCATCGCGACTGCATGCCTGCGCGCGCACACCGGCACCGCCTTCGGTTAAGTCATTCTCTTTTATTTCGGGAATTAACTTTTGAAGAGCTTTTGTGAAGGCTGCTTTTGAAAAGGAACGATACATTTCACTAAATCCGGTACGCCAGTACTTAGCGGCCACTTTCTGAAACCCCGGCCATGCCAGCGACTCTGTCAGTTCTGCTAAATTGATATCAGATTTTTTATACCCTTCTCGCCGGAAAGCCAGTACTGCATTCGGTCCGGCCTCAACGCCACCTTTGGCCATACGCGTAAAGTGTACTCCGAGAAAAGGAAAATTAGGGTCTGGAACCGGGTAGATCAGATTTTTAACTAAGTATTCTTTTTCTTTTTTCAATTTGAAGTACTCACCGCGAAACGGGATGATTTTTACATTGAGGTCGGTAACCGTTAGCCTGGCTACACGATCAGAATAAAGCCCTGCACAATTGATAACTAGTTTTGCAGCATAGCTTGATTTGTCAGTAACTACTTCTGATTGACTAACCTGATTGTTAATTTTGATGACCCGCTCGCTCAATTTAATGACCGCTCCATTTTTCTGAAGAATCTCAGCGTATTTCATGGCCACTTTGGTGTAATCGACAATCCCGGTTTGTGGCACAAAAATCCCCTTGAGTCCATGCACATGAGGTTCGTACTCCTTCAATTCTTCCTTTGAAAGTTTCTTTAAGTTCTCCAATCCATTTTGTTGACCCCGTACGAAAAGATTTTCTAATAAAGGCAATTCACGCTCTTCTGTGGCCACCACAATTTTTCCACACAGGTCAAAGGGAATTTCATTTTCCTTACAAAAGGAAATAAGTAGGTGATAACCTTTTATGCAATTGATGGCCTTGAGGCTTCCTGGCTTATAATAAAGCCCAGAATGGATCACACCACTGTTGTTGCCTGTCTGGTGAAGGGCAAGTTTATCCTCTTTTTCAATCAGTAAGATCTTGAGCGACGGCTTTGCCTTCTGGATTTGAAGGGCTGTGGCCAATCCGACAATACCGCCACCGATGACTGTTACATCAAACATATTCCTTAAAACTACAGTTTAAATTATTTATGCGTGAATCGGGCGGATGCGCACGTTCAGGGTTTGTTCAACGATAACAAAATGATTTGGTGGTATCATAGTCCAATTGGGATCATCGGAGAGTTTTTCGGAAACAATAAGAACAGCGTGATCATCGTCTTCGGGCGCTTCCATACGTGTGATGCCGTCTTCTACAACATAGCGACTACCTTCTGAATGATATAGCGTCAACGGAGTTTCATTCGGGTCAGTGCAATAGCGCGTGGCAACAATGAACAGCCCATTGGTGAAAACCATATTCAGATACGCCTCTTCCTTTATGCCATGGTCGGTCATTAATTTTTTTAGTTCCTTAAAAGTCCGTTCAAAAGCATCCACAACTGCCTCGGGACTTACACTCTTATGATTTGCAAAAAGCTCATTGAGCATGAATGCGAAAATATGCTCTGAGTCAGTCTGGCCTTTGATCCAATTATATAGCTCGTCAGTCAATGGATGACGCATGAATCGCTTGATCTTTGTGAAATCCTCAACGCCACCGTTATGCGCCATCAGCATATTTTTGAATTGAAAAGGATGGCAATTGCTTTCACTCACATCGCCTACACTGGCAGCCCGCACGTGGGCAATCATGCAATCGGTTTTGATTTTGGGTGCCAGGTTTCTAAGGTTGCGGTTACTCCATGCCGGATTTACAGACACAAATGTAATGGGCTCGTAGTTTAACTCAGGTACATACCAGCCTATTCCAAATCCATCACCATTGAGCGGCTCCTCAATCTCCCGCGCGTGAAAACTTTGGTTGATCAGTGAATTTTTGGGTTGGTACAACAATTTATCGATGATAATCGGAGTGCCTTTGTATGCCATTAGCCTGCACATAAACTCAAGATTTTTTGAAAAGATAAATAAAAAGGACGAGGTAAGGGGGTTTTGACGGATTAAAGAGAGGATTAGCGGCCTGGAGACGTTGATAGGATGGCAGGAAAAACTGAAAAGCTTTTGATGTGGGAAAATACCCGATTTTTAATAGTTTTGAAATGCTGTCATTCATACATTTGGAAAAACTATATCCGGATACGAAGAAATTCCTGCCCTAACATGAAGAAAATCGCTTTACAGCTTGCCTTGATTCTGGCGGTAGTTACCGTTTATGGGCAAAGCCAACCTCCAAAGGTTCAAACTTATGGATTGTTTATGTACAGTTTTACAAGGTTTGTACAATGGCCTCCCGAAGCCAGCGAAGGTGATTTTGAAATTGCAGTACTTGGTGAATCTCCCATTTATACGGAACTTAAAACCATGGCTGAACGAAAGAAGGCAGGCAGCAGGACCATCAAGGTTACCAAGATTAATTCTGTCGCTGAATTTAAAAAAGGTCAAATTCTCTATGTATCTCAGGATTTCTCTGCAAAATATGCCGATGTAGCAGCCAAAATTGGTGATTCGCCAGTGCTAATCGTTACAGAGCAGGCCGCACCTGGAAGTAAGGGCTGCGTTAATTTTGTAACTAACAAAGAAGGCAGGCTAGCTTTTGAACTGAACCAGGCAGCAATGGCTCAACACAAGTTAAAAGCTTCAGCAGAACTAACACGCTTGGCTATCGCAAATTGAAACTACACCTATGGAAAAAAATACCAAATCTAAATTTCAACTCCGGCTATCGATCGGCAATAAGATTTTTGGCGGATTTACTATCCTCATCGTTTTATTCGCGATCAATGCTATCATTATTTTTTTTACAGTCAATACTATCGACACCAAAGTAGCGCTCTCTTCCCAAGTTGTTAACCCATCAAAGGACGCCATCAATGAGTTAGTTACCCTAGTGCACCGGTCGAGGATGCTGATCACCAACTGGGTGTTTTTGCAAACAAATGACGATGATAAGAAAGCATTGCGCCAGATTATTTCAAGTGATTATCCGCTGGTAAAGGAGAAGATTGTGAAATTGATGAAAAACTGGGATGCCGATAGCTCTTCATCAACATTCAAAAAAGACAGCTCACAACGTGTGATGATGCACAAAGCCTTTGGCAAGTATGATTCTCTGCTGAAAAGTGCGACTGATAACATCATCAATACTTTGCGCAGTTTTGATGATTACGAAGATCCGTCCACCAAATTGCTTGCCGGCGATTTCATTGATCAGGTAGTAATCCCTGAATCAAACAAAATCAACAACATCCTGTCATTGATCAAAAAGAAACAGGAAGAGCTGGCCGAAAGCACTACCGCTACTTTGGTCGAATCCACCGGTAAACTCCGGACAATTACTATCGTTTTGGGGCTGGCAATTATTGGTATCGGATTCTTGAGCGCCTTCTTCCTGGTACGTACCATTACCCGCCCGATTAATTACATTAAAGATGTAGTAGTAAAACTGGGCAGAGGTGAATTGGTTGAAGATAAGAAAACGAAATTCAGCAACGATGAAATCGGGGAGATGGCCAAAGCCACCGATAGCTTGGTTACTGGTCTGAAAGCCACCACTGTTTTTGCCGAAAATATTGGAAACGGAAAATACGATTCGCAATTCGCGCCTTTAAGTGATCACGATGTTCTGGGTAATGCTTTGCTAAACATGCGTGGCAACCTGGCCCGTGTTGCAGAAGATGACAAGAAAAGAAACTGGACAACAGAAGGCTTGGCCAAGTTTGGTGAAATTTTGCGCAGCAACAACAGCGATGTGCAAAAGTTGACAGATGAAATTATCGGCAATCTGGTGAGGTATCTGAAAGCCAATCAGGGTGCTTTATACATTATTGACGATAGTAGCGAAAATGAAGACCAGACAATGTCGATGGTTTCTTGCTATGCTTGGGACAAGAAGAAGTTTGTCAATCAAAAAGTGCATTTGGGCGAAGGATTGACAGGACAGGCGTGGCAGGAGGGAGACACCATTTATCTTACCGATATTCCTTCCAACTACATTCGCATCACGTCAGGCTTGGGAGACGCTAACCCCAATGCCATTCTCATTATGCCACTGAAGGTAAACGAACAAATATTCGGTGTGGTAGAACTTGCTTCGTTTGGATCATTCAAGGATTTTGAAATAGAATTTGTAAGAAGGATTGCCGAAAGTATTGCCTCTACTATTTCTTCTGTTAAAGTAAATGCACGAACTCAACGACTGTTAGGTGAATCGCAGCAGATGACTGAAGAAATGCGTGCTCAGGAAGAAGAGATGCGCCAAAACATGGAAGAGTTGCAGGCTACTCAGGAAGAGATGCAACGCAGCCAGTTAGAGTCGGCGGGTATGATGGAAGTCATCAACAACACAACGGCGCTTGGTGATTTTGATTCTGAAGGGAACATTCTAACGGCCAATTCGAATTACCTGAAAATTTTTGGGTACGCTCTCGACGAAATCAAAGGTGAAAACCACAAGATGTTTGTGCAGCGTGATGAACGTAGCAGCGAGGCCTACCGGAAGTTCTGGAAAGAGTTGGAGAATGGTAAGCCCCAACGCGGAGAGTTCAAACGAGTTACAAAATCGGGAAAAGAAGTTTGGATTTTTGGCCAGTATAGCCCTATTGTTAATAAGGACGGAAACGTAGTTAAGGTTACCGAAATTGTAATAGATATTACCCGTTACAAAAGCTGATTGAGCCTAATCAAGAAGGCTATAAAGCAAAAAAACCCTCCGCCTGAGGGTTTTTTTGTTACCTAAACCTAAACCTATGAGAGAATTACTCTACTTGGACTTACCAACGTGTAATCGGTTTATAGGTTACTAAAAATTTTAAAGAATGGCTTGTTTTGGTTGCAGACGGTCAACCTTTACTTTTTCAGCTTTTCCGGAAAGTATTTTTTGAACTTGTCCACTTTGGGGCGAATCACATATTGGCAGTAGGGCTGATTTTGATTTAGCGCGAAATAATTTTGATGGTAATCCTCAGCAGGATAGAAATTTATCAACGGACTGATTTCAGTTACGATAGGACTTTTGAAAGCGTGTGACGATGTGAGTTGTTTCTTGTATTGCAAGGCAATTTTTTTTTGCTCTTCGTCGTTGTAGAAAATCACGGACCGATATTGCGTGCCCTCATCCGCACCCTGACGATTAAGAGTTGTGGGGTCGTGGGTGTTCCAAAACACTTCCAGCAAATCTTCGAACGAAACAATTTTAGGATCGTATGTTATCTGAGTCACTTCTGCATGCCCGGTAACGCCGGTACAAACCAGCTTGTAGTCTGGATTTGGAACTTTACCTCCAGAGTACCCGGACACCACCTTCGTTACGCCATTCACACTAAGAAAGACGGCCTCCGTACACCAGAAACATCCAGCCCCGAAAGTCACCGTTTTCAAATCAGAAGATTCCATAGGTTTTGCGTTTTGCCCAAAGCATTGCACGGTCACCAACCCTACAATGACAGTAGCCTTTATTAGATTTTTCATAGCTTATATTACAAGACAATTTACGCAAAAATGGTTCTTGCGGATGCCTGCAATTTGTCGGCTGGAGAACAAAAGGGGGTTAGTGCCGGCTATAAACCAATTAGTACTGGCTATAAAACGATTTTAACTGCTGACCCAAATTGTTTTGCAAGTTGCGAATCGATTGATTGAACAGGTCCTGGTCGTTAGGCCAGGTTTCCTTGCGCTGCACGTAATTGGCAGCATTTCCACTCAATGCCCGACCATCTCCCTGATACGTTGCCCAATCAGAGGTCCAGTTTACAGGGCCTTCGATACTCAGATTTTGCAAAACGGAGTTATTACCTGCATCGGTGATCGTCACATTGGCGTTACTATTCGCTGATATTGTCTTATGAAAATAGGTGACTTGAGCCGCTACCATTTGCGTTATGTCCATCATCTTTCCATCGGGGCCTTTTTGTTGTCCTGTAACTATCTGGCGTGATACATTTTCGGATTGGGTAGTGATGTTTGGGCGGCCCGATTGCTGATATCCGTTGAAAATTATTCTAAGGTATTGCTGTGGAGGCACAGTATCTTTTTGAGAGGTGGGTTTAAACGAAAGAAACAAACGTTGAACAGAGCTGATCACGGGTTGTAAAGTTCCGTAGTTGAACCTGGAGTTGTTGATTTCTTCGTACGCCACTCTGAGTGTAGCCTTAAACTCAGCTTGGTTCATCATTTCAATAGATTCCTTATAGCCTTGATTAAAATCGTTGGCATCCTTAAAATCAAAATAAGCCTGCTTGTAGTCGCCCCTGGTGTTTTTCATCATCTCATTAATGCCCTCGTTATAGGCTTCGTCAGCAGCTTTAGTTTTGGCATCAGCCAATTCCTTGAAGCGTGTTTGAGGATTGGTGATCACCTTCATAGCGCCCAGAGAGGTCTTAATCTGATCGTTGATAAAATTGATCTTATTATACCCGTCGACAGCATTGCGCCACTTTTTCGGATCATCCGCTTTGATGCCGTTTTGAATCCCTGTATCGATATAATCTATGGCCAGAGGATATGCCTGTGTGAGGACTTGTGTCGCTTTTTTGTTACCCGGATTTTCGCGCAAGCGTTTCACAGATTCCAATACAGCATCATAATAGTCACCTTGTTTCAAGGCTCCTTTTCCTGATACACAGGCGTTCAATATAAATCCTATTGCCAGTAGGAGAAGAGTATTCTTAAATGCTTTCATAGGTTAAGTTATGCCAATTTAATGTTGCCAATATAAACACAGGCGCTTTGGATAAAAAATGACTGTAGGAATATTATTAGTAATGGCCTTATATGCCTATAGTAATAAGCTACAGTTTTGGTTCAGGAATGGAATGGTGCTTGACTATTTGGTTCCGAACAAATCGATTAGAATATCGGCAATCAGATTGCGCCAATTGCCCCAGCTATGCCCCTCATTGACTTCGCGGTAATGGTATTCGCAACTGCTCGCTGCCAGGATATCTTTCATCTTGCGACTTTCTTTGCTCGTATCGTTGATAAGCCCCGAAGTCATTGATACTTTCATTTTTGGATTGGCGGGATTGGAGCAAAGCTGATATATCTGAGGTTTTGTCCAGAAGGCGGGAGACTGAATGCCAGCCATCCCGAAGACATCAGGTCGCGCAAACGCGAAATAAGTGGATGTCAACCCGCCCATAGAGGTACCCATAATGGCGCGTTGTGATGGATCAGGAATGACTGGATAGTTTTTTTCGATTTGCGGGATTAATTCCTTTATAAAAAAGTCGAGGTAAGCATTATTCATTGCCAGCTCTTGCATGCGCTTATTGTTCGAACGGTTTACAGGTTCTCGGTGATCTATAAAAACAGCAGCAATCGGTTTTATTTTCTTTTCGGCAATTAAGTTGTCGAGCACCGTGACCATGTTGCCAAGTTGTGGGAGAAGGTATTCGTAGCCATCGGTTACATAAACCGCGGGGATTTTGTCCATCTTTTCATAACCATAGGGCAAGTAAACATTGTAAGTAACCTGATAACCTAAGATCTTGCTGTTGATAAGAATATCATGCTTCAGAGTTCCGTGCGAGATATCGTTGTGGGTTATTTGCTCGGGGCTTTCCTTCCAAAGGGGCATACGAAGTTCTGAATTGGGGCTACCGCCACCTACGCCACTCCATTGCTGGTAAGGGTTTTCAGGATCCAGGATATAATCCGAGCCATTCAACACGATTTTGTAATCGAGACGCGCATCTTTGGGGAAAGCCGATTTCAACATCCAGATATTGGTGTTGGGTATTTGTACTCCTTTGTTTTGGAAAGCCTTGTCGTAACCCCAGCCATTAAAATCACCTGACCATGAAACGGACTTAGCTTCGCCTTGATAAAGGAAGGCCACAGAATCTTCTACGACGAATGGGATTTGGTTTTGCTTACGCAATGCGGCAAACCATTTTTCAATTTCAGAAGCACGCTGAGCTGAATCTGAAATGATTGAATATTGCCGTAACTGGCTAATTGTATTTTTGAACGAGGAATAATCCTGGCCAACGGACTTCAGCGAAATGAATAATAGACAGATTAACAATCTTGTTTTCATGCGGTAAATCGGAGAGCTACTTTTGTTGAGGTATTGAATGAAGTGCAATTCTATTTCCTTCGGTATCTATGAACACGGCCATGTGTCCGTATTCAGGCGATATTTGTGTTTTTGGTATTACAATTTTTCCGCCCGCATTTTCGATCTTGTCTAATACGTTTTGAACATCGGGGTTGCCATTCAGATAAACCAAAGGACCTTCAGTTGTGGAGCATTTGTAAAACTGAGTATTGTAAACCAAGGCTCCACCTACGCCCATCGGGGATTCAAGCGGGAACATCCGCATCTTGATTTGAGGTGTATCCAGCGGTATCATTTTCATCGCAAATATTTGCTCGTAGAAAGCTTGTGCGCGATTCAAATCCAGTGTGGGGATTTCGAACCAGCTGATGGCATTTTGGAAATTCATAACTGTCTAAATTTCCAATGAAGATAGGAATATTTTCTAGCGAGTCAGAGCGACAGGGTCATCTTTGTCTTCTACAAACCGTACGCAAATGGCAGCAATAAGAAGAAATACACCAGCCATCACCAAACTGTAAATGGCATGTGAATGATAAACATACTTTACTATTGGCCCGCCAATTACTCCATTGACAATCTGCGGAAGTGTAATGAAAAAATTAAATACACCCATATAAATTCCCATTTTGTTGGACGGGATAGCGCCAGCCAAAATAGCGTAAGGCATTGCAAGAATACTGGCCCAAGCCATACCCACACCGATCATTGAAAAAATCAGGGTATTGGGATCGTGAATAAAATAAATTGAGATTAACCCCAGTCCTCCAGCTACCAATGAAATGCTGTGCGTCAGCTTTCGTCCGATTTTTGCCGCAATAAATGGCAGCATTAAAGCATATATAGCTGATACGCCATTGTAAACACCGAAGATAATTCCCACCCAATTGCCTGCTTCATTGAATCTTACCGATGAGTGGTCATCAAATGAAAGGCCATATACATGCGAGGCAACAGCCGGTGTAGTAAATACCCACATTGAGAAAAGAGCAAACCACGAGAAAAACTGTACCAACCCGAGTTGCTTCATGGTTTTGGGCATGCCAGCAAAATCAGAAATGATCTGGCTCAGTCCTTTTTTGCCCTTGGAGGATTCGGATTTTAAATACTCTGTGTCAGGAGGAAATTCTTTGGTGGTCACCACTGTCCATAAAATGGCTATAAGGAATGTAACAGCGCCGATGTAAAAGGAGAGCGTTACGTTGTAAGGCACTTCGCCTGCGCTGGAAGCAACCTTGCTCACGTTAAACCATTCGGCAAAAATGTAGGGCAGCCATGAGCCAAGTACGGCTCCAAGGCCTATCAAAAAAGTTTGAATGGAAAAGCCGAGCGTGCGTTGATCAACGGGAAGCAAATCTGCTACCAAAGCTCGAAAAGGTTCCATTGCTATATTGAATGAGGCATCCATCACCATCAAAATCCCCGCACCTATATATAGCGGTGGCAATATGCTTGCGAGGGCAACTGCATTGGGCATGAGCATGAGTGCAGCAGACGCGAGAATTGATCCCGCCAAAAAATAAGGTCTTCTTCTGCCCAGGGAAGTCCAGGTGCGGTCGCTGTAATAGCCGATGATTGGTTGTATGATCATTCCCGTTAAGGGTGCAGCAAGCCAGAACCAGCTTAAATGTTCTACATCGGCACCAAAAGTGGTGAGTATGCGAGATGCGTTTCCGTTTTGCAAGGCGAATCCGAACTGGATACCGAAAAAACCAAAACTCATATTCCAGATTTGCCAGAAGTTGAGTTTGGGCCTTTGTATAGTAGAAGTCATAAACCGAAGGTTTTTTAATGGAATATACTACCAGCTCACCTCAAGTTGGCCTGATGGATAATCTGTCTCAACAGATTTTACAGTTTCTTCGCCCATCGAGTCAGGCTCATTGATCGGGTCAAATTTTTCCAAGGGTAAAAAGTAGGAGTGAACTGATTGAGCCAATGGTTTTCTTTGCCCATTGATATTTATTTCGTTTGCACTCAGACCATGGAAGACAAACCTCATTTTGGAGTAACTCGGCTTCAACAGGCCTTCGTTTTTGCCAAAGATCAATTTCTGTTCGTTGCCCCTGTATTCGATTTTATGTTTAGAGTATTCGCCTTTCTGGTATTGAAAGGTTTCGCCGTCGTCGGTATAATAAACAAAGTCACTTGATTGTTTTCCGTCGTATATATGAAGAATTAACTCTTCGGTTTTTTCTGAAGTGTTCATCACCGGTCTTTGCATTGGAAGCACCGTTCCGGCTTTAACAAAGACAGGCAGTTTGTGAATAGGGCATTCGATCATTATCTCTTGCGCACCCGAATAGACTTTTCCGGTGTACAGATAATACCATTCGCCTGCAGGCAAAAATACTTTTGTCAGCTCTTTGAAACTTTCAACTGGGGCAACTACGATATTTGGTCCGAACAGATATTGGTGCTGATACTGGCCATCATAAACCTTGGGATGATGACTGTATTCAATCGCCAAACTGCGTTGAATTGGCATTCCACTCTGAGAAGCTTCATAAAATAACGAGTAAAGGTATGGCATCAATTGATACCGGAGTCGAATGTAGTTGCGACTAATGTTTTCTACTTCTTCGCCATAGCTCCATGGCTCATTGTCGCGTGAGTTGATCATGGTATGTGCCCTAAAGAAAGGGGACAGCGCTGCGATTGAAATCCACCGCGCAAAAAGTTTGGGATTGGCTTCGCCTACAAAACCTCCGGCATCATATCCGGCGAATGCCGCACCCGATAAGCCCAGACTATTTACAAGCCTTATGCCCAGCATCATGTGTTCGTCATAAGAAACGTTGTCTCCCGTCCAGATGGCTGAATATCGCTGAATGCCTGCAAAACCAGAGCGTGTGAGATTGAACGGACGCTTTCCATTCATTAATTTCTTAGTTCCCTCATAGGTGCTTCGCGCCATCTGAAAACCAAAGACATTCCTTCCCCGTCGTGTTGTGGTTTTATTTCCCTCAAAATTGAACTCGATGTTTTCAGGCAAAGAATTTCCCCAAGTGGCAATTTCATTCATGTCGTTCCAAAAGCCTTCCACGCCCAACGCTACGTAGTCTTTAAATTTCTCCGCCCACCATGCTCGCGTATCCGGTTTAGTAAAATCAGGGAAATGACACCATCCTGGCCAAACCTGACCTGTATAATTTTCGCCATCAGGATATTTTAGAAAAACATTTTTACTCACTCCATCTTCATACGGCTCATAGCCTTTTTCAACTTTAATACCAGGATCGCACATGATCACAATATGAAAACCGTATTGCTTCAGAGTATCGATCATTCCTTTTGGATCGGAAAAATTCTTTTTGTCCCAGCTGAAGATTTTGTACTTGTCCATATAGTGAATGTCAAGTACGATGGCATCTGCGGGGATTTCTTTTTCACGAAATGTGCGGGCTACGCTTACTACTTCCTTGTCGGGATAATAGCTGTAGCGACACTGCTGGTATCCGATGCTCCAGCGCGGAGGCAATTCCATGCGGCCGGTAAGCCAAGTGTATTGTTGAATGATTTCTGCTACAGAATGGCCGTAAATAAAATAATAGTTTAATTCACCTGCATCGCTGGCAAAACTTGCAAAGCGATTATTGGAGGCTCCAAAGTTGAAAAACGTCTTATGCGTATTGTCAAAGAAAATTCCGTAACAGAGATTGTTGTGAATACCAATGTAGAACGGAATCGATGAGTAGAGCGGGTCGGTGCCGGCATGATAAGCATATGCGTCGGTATTCCAGTTCTGATAAGCTGTTCCACGTCGGTCGAGGTTGCCCGTTTTTTCGCCAAGCCCGATGAAACGTTCACCTTCCTGCAGCTTTTTATAGTTAGTTACTTGTTCGCCAATCCAGGAAATACCAAGAACATCATCTTCATTTATGATTTTCCCATCAAGTGTCTGAAAGGAAAGCCGGGCCGGTTTTTTATCGACTATAAGTTGGAGTGATCCTGTTTTAATACTGATCAGATCTCCTGAATCGACACTGTCAATTTTTTGATTTTCGGAATTGGCTATTACCGAATAGGAGAAATCCTCGAAACTTTTGTCGCGGGTTGCAGCAATTCGAAATATGGATTGCGAGTAGACGGTGATCTTCAGACAGCCAGAGTCAGTTTCAGCAGAAACACCGGAACTTTCCGGCTTTACATTTTGAATATTTCCAAGGCGCTGACTTGTTGAAGATTTGAAAGACATATACTGAGGATTGATATTTCAACCTTCAAGTAAATTCATTTGAATGGACTAAACCTAAAGATCGGTGTTAAAAAACCACCCGAAAACGATTGCGCTTGTTGGAATGACCTTAAAATCCTGTTTTCGCTATTTTTTGCCTCCTTTTCTCAAAGACGAATTGCGGATGATCAGTTTTGTCTTTAGGGTCTTGGTTTCATGCAAAGGCTCATTGCCGGTATCTTTCTCCTTCGACTCAATTTGTTTAATGAGCATACGGGCGGCTTCTTGTCCCATTTCAAAGCCCGGCTGATCTACAGTGGTAAGTGATGGTTCAACCAATTCGCCGAACAGCCAATTGCTAAAACCTACTACGGCAATATCCTTTGGTATCTTCAATCCTTTTTCTTTGATGGCCATCATCGCACCCAAGGCAATCGGATCCATATTAGCAAAAATGGAATCTGGTGGATTGGCCAATGACAATAGCTTTTTAGTAACGCGCTTGCCTTCTTCCAGGGTGCTGGAGTTACATTCAATTATCCAGTCCTTACTGAGTTCCAGTTTGCTTTCTCTAAGGGCATCTTCATATCCTCTGAGCCTGTCTGTGCTGATCATCAAATTGGGAACAGCCATAAGGTGAGCAATGCGCTTGCAGCCTTGTTCTACCAAGTGCAATACGGCTTCCTTTGCGCCGGCATAATCGTCTACAATCACTTTGCTGGAAGTGGGGCTATTGTACATACGATCATAAAAAACGATGGGTACACCTTTGGAAATAACCGACTCAATGTGATCGAAGTTGGTAGTCTCGCGAGAAAGTGAAAGCAACATGCCGTCCACCCGGCTATTGAACAGCGCCCTCAAGTCGGTGACTTCACGCTGATAAGACTCGTTGGATTGGGCAAGGATTACGTTGTAGCCAGCCTGATAAGCTACATCTTCAATGCCGCTGATGACAGTAGAGAAGAAGAAGTGAACAATTTCAGGAATAATGACTCCGATGGTGTTGGTCTTTTTTTGGCGAAGATTTAACGCAACAGTGTTGGGCTGATAATTTAGTTTTTCGGCAAGTGCATTTACCGCCTTCTTGGTTTCAGTACTAATATCGGGATGATCCTTGAGTGCACGCGAAACGGTAGAAGGTGAAATGCCCAACTCACGGGCTATATCTTTAATGGTAACCTGAACAATACTCATCCTATAGATTTAAAAATTAGACGAATAAATTTACGACAAATTCGCTGGTAACTCATAAGAGTCTTAAAAGTTAATGCCGACTGAGGGCTTTTTTTGCAAAGAATAAATTATCGACCCCCAAAAATGGCAGTGCCAATCCTGATCAGAGTACTGCCTTCAGCTACGGCAATCTCGTAATCCTGGCTCATACCCATCGAGAGTTCTTTCATTTCGACATTGACTGGCAAACTCAACTGGCTGATTTTGTTGAAGAGTTCTTTCAGGCCCTTGAATTCCTTCCTTACCTGGTCTGTGTTGGTTGTAAAGGTAGCCATTCCCATAAGCCCTGTAACTTTTACAAATTCAAGCAAAGCTATTTCCTTTGAAAGGATCAATTCAGTTGCTTCTTGTTCTCCAAAACCGAATTTCGTTTCCTCTTCGGCAATATGTACTTGCAAGAGACAATTGATGCTGCGATTGTTTTTTTTTCCTTGTCTGTTTATCTCTTCGAGGAGCTTGAAACTATCAACTGAATGAATGAGGGAAACAAAAGCTGCGATTTGCTTGACTTTGTTCGTTTGCAAGTGGCCGATCATGTGCCATTCAATGTCCGGCGGAAGCACCGGTTGCTTGGCTGTTAGTTCCTGTACTTTATTTTCTCCGAAAATCCTTTGACCGGCTTCGAATGCTTCCTGAATTTTTTCTACTGGCTGAGTCTTGCTCACGGCGATCAACTTGCAGGTCGTGTCAGCCAGTTTCTTTTGAAAGAACGCAATATTATTTCTGATGTTCATTACTTAAATTAGCCACAATATTATATAGCGTAAAGTTATGGCGATCATCGGTACATTGCTCAAAAAAGGGATTAAACTTCGGGAAAATCTCCACCAGGAATACTCATCGCCGTACGAACTGCAAAAAGAAGAGCTTAAAGAGTTGATGATCACGGCCAGCCAGACAGAGTTTGGTAAATACTATGACTTTGACGGTATCCTTTCGAAGTTTCGCAAAAGCGGGAAGGCTTTCTATGAAACCTATAAAGCATCCGTTCCTATTCACGATTACAACAAGATTTATAAAGACTGGTGGCAACTCACGTACAAGGGTGCAAAGAATATTTGCTGGCCTGGCCGAATCAAATATTTTGCGCTGAGTTCAGGCACGTCTGAGTCTGCATCGAAACATATACCGGTCACGAAAGAAATGACCAAAGCGATCCAGCGCACCAGCATCCGCCAGATATGGTCACTTTCAAAATACGACTTGCCAGCATCTTTTTTTGAGGCCGGCATATTGATGATTGGCGGCAGCACACACTTAAATAAGAAGGGAAATTATTTTGAAGGCGACCTAAGCGGGATACAGGCAGCCCGATTGCCATTTTGGTTTCAGCATTTTTATAAACCTGGAAAGAAAATTGCCAAAAGTCGCAACTGGGATAATAAACTGAATCAGATAGTGCGCAAAGCCAAAGACTGGGACATTGGTATTGTCGTTGGCGTGCCGGCGTGGATTCAGATTTTAATTGAGAAAATCCTCGCGCATTATAAAGTCAAAAACATTCACGAGATATGGCCCAATTTGCGTGTGTATGTTCACGGTGGCGTGTCCATGGATCCCTACCGGAAAAGTTTTGAGAAAGTGCTGGGCCGTCCGATCTATTATATTGAAACCTACCTCGCTTCAGAAGGATTCTTGGCTTATCAGGCTTTGCCAAAGAAAAAAACGATGAGGCTGGTACTTAATAATGGTCTGTTTTATGAGTTTGTGCCTTTCGATGATAAAAATTTCCTTCCGTCTGGTGAGATCAAACCCGATGCCGAAACTTTGATGATCGACGAAGTTGAGGAGGGAAAAGAATATGCCTTGTTACTTTCTACATGTGCCGGTGCCTGGCGTTACCTGATTGGCGATGTAATCAAATTTGCTTCTCTGGAAGAATCAGAGATTCACATCACAGGACGCACCAAACATTTTCTTAGCTTGTGTGGTGAGCACTTGTCTGTAGATAATATGAACAAAGCAATTGAACTTGTTTCCGACGAGCTTAATGTTTCCATTAAAGAGTTTACGGTTTCGGGTATTCCTTTCGGGACCCTATTTGCCCACCATTGGTACATAGGCACCGATGATAAAGTTGACCCGAAGGTTTTAAAAGAAAAAATTGACCAACATCTGAAAGAACTAAACGATGATTATGCTGTAGAGCGGAGCGCCGCCTTGAAGGAAGTTTTTGTGAGTGTGCTGCCACAGCAAAAATTTTATGACTGGCTAAGTTCTAAAGGCAAGGCAGGGGGCCAAAATAAATTCCCGAGGGTTATGAAAAATGCACAACTAGAAGAGTGGGTAAATTTCATTAAGAATTAATTGCGAGTCGAATAGGTACACTTACTATTGACAATTAACCAATAACAAATCACGTTTTCAAATGACAATAGTCTTAAAAGGTATCCAGCTCGGTTTTTTACTTGCTTTTTTAGTAGGCCCTGTGTTTTTCACAATCATTCAAACCAGCGTAGAGAAAGGCTTTTGGAATGGTGCACTGGTAGCATTGGGAGTTTCTATCAGCGACATTCTCTATGTAACAATCTGTTATTTCGGATTGTTCCAGTTTCTCAATGCGCCAAGCTCTAAGACCAACATGGCCTATGCGGGAGGAGGTATACTTGTTGCCTTTGGGCTTTATCATTTAATCGTGAAAGCACGAAGAAGCAAGACTGAATTTCATTCGGCTGAAGAAAAGAGACCGCTGAAATATATTTTGAAGGGATTTATTATTAATGGAATCACGCCAATGGTTTTTATTTTTTGGATTGGCACCATTAGTATAGCTACTATTGATTTTGGTTACTCCACAGGATTTGAATTTTTCGTTTTTTTTACAGCTTTACTTATCACTGTGCTGGGCATTGACATTGCCAAGGCTTTCTTAGCCGACAAACTTCGTAGGTTGGTCACGCACAAATTTTTGGTGATTATGAATATAGTTGTTGGAGTTTGCCTTATTGCCTTTGGCATCCGACTCCTAATGATGGCAGAGAACGGACTTCAATTAATATGATTGCTTTTTAAACAGAAGCGAACTGTCGCCATAGCTCAGGAACCGATACCGATTAGCCAGCGCCTCATCATAAATTCTTTTCCAATCGTTGCCAACGAAAGCGGCTACTAATAAAATTAAAGTAGAGCCTGGCTGATGAAAATTGGTTATCAAGACATCACCGACTTTAAAATCGTAACCGGGCATAATGTAAATAGATGTTTCTCCCAAAAGCTGATCTGTCTTTTCCCTATCCATTTTTGCTAAAATAGCTTTCAACGCCTCCGTCTTGTCAACATGCTCAGGCCGGTAAGGTTCATCCTGTGTGATCACAAATTCTGCATCAGGGTTTTTTGTCAGCTTGGCCCCATACCAGTACATACTTTCCAGTGTTCGCAGAGAAGTAGTTCCTACCGCAACAATCTTTTTTTCTACTAACAGACTTTTTATATTCCCCCGAGTGATTACGATTTGTTCAGAATGCATAGGGTGGTCAGCGGCATTTTCAACTTTTACAGGTTGAAAAGTTCCTGCGCTTACATGTAAGGTTAGATAGTCAACAGCGATGCCATGTACTTTCAATGCACCCAATATGGCTTTTGTAAAATGCAGACCGGCAGTAGGCGCGGCAACTGCACCATCTTCTTTTGAATATACAGTTTGATACCGCTCTCGGTCGCTCGCCTCCACGTTGCGTTTGATGTATGGAGGCAATGGAATAGCACCGATTTTTTTCACGATCTCAGCGAATGAGAGATTGTGAGACCATTGAAATTCAACGAAGTTATTTTTTCGATCGACCAGCTTTGCCTCGAGTGAAATATCACCATCGATGATTTTTAAAGCAGATCCCTCCGGCCAACGCTTGAGATTGCCAATAGTGCAAACCCATCGACATTTTTCTTTGGCATTCATTGCCAATGCTACTACTGGCGATGGCCAGACAGGATTGAGCAGGAATATTTCTATCACTGCACCGGTCTCTTTTTTAAAGAGTAATCGGGCAGGAATAACTTTCGTATTATTAAAAAATAAAATTGAATTGGCCGGAAGGAACTCGGCAAGCCGTTTAAAGTCAGAGTGAATAATTTTTTTCTCCCTGTAAACCAACAATTTCGATTGATCGCGATCGGAGAGGGGATGGAGTGCAATTTTCTCTTCGGGAAGGTGATAGGTAAAGTCCTGAATCGAAATAGCAGGCTGATTCATGAAATCAATTTAAGTTAATGAATCAATTAGGCCATAATGATACTACCACTCTGCGCTCGGGTCGATCCGAAAAACTTCACTCATTTCGTCCAGCAATGGCTGAAGATGCTCGCTGTGCTGACCTATCCTTCCTCCAATAACTGGAGTAATCAGTTTCAACTCGGGAATATGCAGTTGGGTCTGCGCAATAACCTCTTCAATTTTCGAAAGCCATCTCTTTTTTAATTCGTTTTCTCCTCCAAATATTCCTGTAGTAATAATCTCTCGTTCAAAAACTGACTCTTCAAAAATTCCCAGCGAATACGGCAAAGCTATTTCCAGTGAAGTTTGCAACCGAGCAATACTTTCTTCGGTGGCTGAACCGAGCTGTTTCACCCACGTATTCGCGTGCAATGTGTGATAACGCAATTCACCTTTGATTTTTTTTGCCAGCTGTGCCAGTAGCTCATATGATGACTGTGTCAGCATTTCCCAACGCAAAGCGTCAGCTGTATCAAATAGAAAATGACGGATCAAGCTGAAATCATATTCCATGTTGGGCAATTCTACCAGCTGGCAATTATGAAACTGGTTTGCGTTGCGCGTGAAGGCTACTGTATCTGGTTGTCGTTCGCCTAAACTATGCAAGAGTTGATACAATGCATAACTCTGACCAACCTTGTCTTGTGCCATTGACGAAAACGCGATGTCTTCTTCCAACAATGGCCCGAAGCCGGTCCACTCACTATTGCGATGACCGAGAATTAACAAGTCATCGGCCATTTTATAGAGAAGGTCTTTTAATGCATCTTGATTCATTACTTTAGTTTCTGGTTTTCTCTAAAAAGTTTTTCAATTTATCGCCGCCTTTGTAATCAGAAGCATCGCGGAATTTTTTTTCAGGCAACGTGTTCCACAAATCTTTTTCTTCGGCGGAAGTGAACCGGATTTTGCTTTGCTCGATCGCCCAAACATTATATACTATTTTCCCTTCGCCAAATAAATTCTTTGCAATAGTCAACGCTGCTTCCGGAGTACCCGCTTCGACATTCCCTACATGCACATGCTGCTTGCCACGCTTGATGAGATGATAGATTTCAAAAACTTTCTTTTCTGATGATGCAGCGTTTGCAGTAACGAGTTCATAAACACTTTGATTTCCCTCAGTTGTTGGTGAAGTAAAAACGTTGCCGGTATTTACTACATAAATTGAAGTGCAAGTGAACCTCCTGGTAAATGTTTCTTTCGCCAGCACATAAGCCATTTCCAGATTTGGTGCGTGTATACTTCCCTCGTGTTGAAAAGGCTTCCCGGCTTTTGATTCGACAAAGACTTCATACGTTCCAAACTGATCGAGCGCTTGTTTCGCATTGGTGGCTCCAAGCTGAGGCAGGCGTTTCACACGGGGGTCAAGCGACTGCATAAATATGTCTTTTCATTCGGTTTTAAATATAGCGGTTTATTATTTTGCGAGTATCAGCTTTCCGCTTTGTGATACTGTCTTTCCATTGGCACGCACTGTAAGATGGTAAATCAAGATCCCGTCTGTGCGATTGCCCTGTGCAGCATTCCAGTGCAATTCATTATTTCCAATATAAAACCCGCTTACGTCTTTCAGACCAAACTGTTGAATCAATTGCCCTTCGAGAGAATAAACCTGCAACGAAAAGTCATCGGGCAACACATTGCCAGAGAGAATGAATCCAAAATTAAAAATGTCGCCGGAGGGATTTGGATATACCGATTGTAATGAAAGCGTGGTTTCATTCTTGACATTGAAAGTCACTTCATAAGGAGTTGTACCACTTGGGTTTCCGCTGTCGTCAGTACCATTGACTTGCAAAGTATAAGTGCCTTCGGACAAATTGTTCGGCTTAAAGACAGTGGTGAAATCTGCTTTGGCCGATGCCGGTGTCCACTGCACGTCACTTCGACTAAAACTTATTCGCTTAAAAGGGCAGTTGTTCGTATCGCACGGATAGCTAAGAAAAATATTCAAGTGAGTAGTATCGGTTATAAACAAGAACTGATTGTCATCGTGTAGTTTAATATTTATTGAAGGGCTTGGCGAGACGTAATCACCATTCTGAAGATAACGACCATCAACAGTTACATCCAATGCTGGCCCGGAATGATCAGCAAGTACATTTAAGTAACTCGCCAGATCGATTACATTGTTTTCATAATATTGTTCGGGCTGGATTTTCGGATTGACAAAAACGTTTATGCTGTTGAGCCCCGTCTTTCCTCTGGTATTTACGACAAGCGAAAAATCGGTGGTATCACCAGGAGAGGGTGCTTTTATTTTGAAGCTGTTAGTTTCTTTGATCGCCTTGCTGATGGTTATAACTTCTGTGCTCACTTGCAGGGAATCGGTAAATAATTTTGATGAAATGTTGGTGAATCCATAAGACGCGGTGAAAGGCTGCCCCTCCTGTACCGTTTGTGTTGATAACGATCCCTGATAAAATAACAGCCCGTCCGCAACCGATTCATAAAATACAAACCAGTTTTTCAGTTGCACAGCCGTGAGGTTTACCGGATCTTGCATATCAAGTTCAACTTTCAACTGTGGGTAAAGAACAGGATCGATAAAAGATAAATCAAGACTGCCGGTAATACCCGACTGAATCAAAGTCTCTTGTCCGCTGAGTGAAACTCCATATATAGAATAGCTAACCTGGTCAACAGCCTCAACGGAACTTGCTTGTGCTGAGAACTGCACCCATTTTTTTGCAGGACCGATCGTGGAAGACTTTACATTGCCCGAAGAAAAGCGCCCTGTAATAGTGGCGTCAACAGCAACGTCTTGTGAAGTTGCAGGAGTATTTGATGTTCGATAAAACCTGGCACTTCCGGAGGTGGCTCCTTTTTTTGCAAAAATGATTACGGGCTCACCGTCTTGCAGTGTGGTGATTTGAGAATTGCTGATGCCAAGAGAGTTCAGTTTCGTGAGGACATTGGCTGACCATGAAGAAAAGACGGGATTACCAACGGCATAGAGTACTACTGAATCGTTCGGCTGAATGTTGTCTACGTATTGCAGAAGGTCATCACCATTTCCTGTTTCTACTTCGGTGGAAAGAAAGCTGTTGATGACTGACGGCTGTAGTCCGCATCCCCGCTGGTCATTCAGATAAAAACTTATTCCCGGATAGGGTGTTGCCGTTGCCTTGTTAAAAGCGACTAAGTTGATCGTGTTGTTGCGACAAGGCACCTGAGCACTTACATTATATTCCGAACCATCAATTTTAATGGAAGCACTGGTGTAGGGGGACGCACTATTTACACCGATCGACTTTACATCAACCGAGGCGACCGTTTGAATGTAGTTTAATTTTTTTGAAACAGGATTAGCATTGAGGTTTGTAAATGCGTTTGTAGCGACTTGCGGAAATTTGGTTTGTGCCCAACCCTCTGGACTATTTCCAATATATATAAATGACGAAACAGACCAGTTCGAACTATCTGTTGCGTTTTGCTTCACAGGCTTTGTTCGCCAATAATAAACAACCGAATCGGTGGGGAGCAAATTAACGGCAGCCTTGGCCAATACTTTTCCAGATACCGTTTGTTTGACAACAAATGCACTGCTGAATGAGCTTGCCGTATCCATTTGAACTAAAAAATTCCGTTGAGATCCAAGCAGGTCGCCATCCTGAAAAAGTAAATTGATTGAAGTTGAGCCGACAATTCCAAAAGGAGGAGGATAGAGATTAAGTGTGCCGTTAGACGGAATGAATGCGTTAAGTGTAGCGGAGTTGTTGGCTTTACTAATTTCTTTAATGGTATTCGATGGATCGATTACAACCGTGAAGAGATTGTTGCCAAACCCGTTGACGTTACCTTTCCGGATGGTGAATATGAGGGTGTCATTATACAATACCGGCGAGTAAATGGAGTCATAAGTTTGATTCGAATTGTCATTGAAGGTGCGAACCACCTGAATTTTCATTGGCTTAGTACTTGAGGCGCCAAGATTTTTTATAATCATTTTAACAGCGAATGAATCAGTAAGCGATGTAATAGGGCTGCCGTCAAAAGAAGTCAGTGAGAGAGAACCATTATCTACTGAATAATCGGGTAGGGCAGTACCAAATAGTTTCAGGGCCGGGTCACCTGCCAATACCATTTGCTGTACCTGCGCTATGGAGTAAATATCATTGGAAGAAGTTGCAAGATATCGTCGGGTCGTTTCTTTCTGGATGTCGCCAATTCCTTCTTTAATAAATGTAGAGTCGGCAAAACCAACCTGATAAAACAGGGTTGAGTATTCTTGCAGGTTATTGGAGAATCCGAAAGAAGTACCTGCAATAAAATTGCGTGAGCCAATACCTGCAGCAAGCATCCAATCTTCACTGAAGGTAACTCCATTGGAGAAAATGGTACCGGCATTACAACCGTTTACCAGAAATACTGGGTATTTGCCTGGATTGTTATAACCCAGCGTTGGGTCGTCAACGTTGCCAATGTCAATATCTATTGTGCTCGAAGAAGAGTGGCCAAAAAAAGTCACCAGGTTTACACCTTGATTCACAATAGGCGCAACATTAATTTTTTGTACTCCTACATCTTGCTTTGATTCGGTAGTGACGTGGCCACCTAAGTACTGACCTTCTGCAATTTGTTTGAAGCCATTCACAATCTGCAAAAACTCGGCTAATTCACTGGCATCGGTAGAAGAACTGCCACCTCCACTTAAATGCAATATTTCTTTTGCCCATGGCTGAAGAGGCTGTGCCTCCAATTCTTTTACCTTATTAAGATAGGCCGCAACTTGCGATGATGTGGTTGCGGTAAGTCTGCCAGTTGGCACGGATGGACCATAAGTTGTTCCGTTTAGACCCGCGGTATATGCAATGTCACCTCCGGGGTAGCCAGCCGATGGGAGTAAGTCCAGAAACTCATTTACTGCCAACGGCTTTCGTGCGTATGGTGAATAGGTGATGTCACGGCCTTTGCCTACCAAAAAAAGATAGCTGAGATTTCCCTGCGCCATGAACTTCATAAAACTGTAAATCCCCATCGGAGAAACTTCGCCATAGTTGAACTGATTGTAGAGCTGATCGATGGTGACAATTAAAGTATCATAACCTCCACCAGCGGTTGAGGCACGATAGGCAGCATAAGCTTGCACCGGATTTGAATACGATAGCGCCGGTTTCATCAACGCTCTATTAGTGATGATAAGGAAATTTGCTGCTGACGGATTGATCTGCCGGAATGCAACCGGAATAATGGACGGTGTAAAAAATTCACTTGAAACAAATAAATCTCTTGTTACCGATGTAGCGGGTACAATGGCACTGAAAGGAGAAGTTGAGTTAGGGAGAATTCTAGTAATATTTTGAAGGCTGGTAATGTCCCACAATTTAAGTGCGGCAGCAGCATTGTTAATCACCACATTAGATTGTCCGCCCGGATTCGCTGCGAGCTGAAATTCTTTTTTTGTAACTGCGTTGAAATCAAAACTTTGAGGGAATGTAAGTTTCAGATAGGAGATACTCGCTTGATAGCGATTGGTGGTAGTGCTTTGAGCAACAAGACGCACGACCATCTTTCCATCAGCTCCTATGTCACTCCAATTCAAATCAGAGGTAATAAGAAATGTTTGGAATTCAAAGAAGGTGGGTGATGCAAGTAATCGAAGTGAGCCCGTATTAGCGCCCACGTAAATCTGCATGGAATGAGATACATCATCGCGACCGACCAAAAGCAATTCCAGCTTGGGATTGCCGGCGGTTGTTACTCCATTCGTTACCGAGTCTATAGTATAATCAACCAATTGCCCTTGTTGCAATGCCACGCCTGTCCATCCTTCACCCTGATCGAAGTAGGTAGATTGTATAAGGTCACTTGCCGTAAGGCCAGCGCTATACTGGTCATGAATTACAAATAGCCGCTGTGTGTATTGATAAGTTTCAGCTGGCAGGCTATTTACGTTTACCAACTGTACAGAATCCATTCGCTGACCACGTGGGGGCACGAAATTGTAGGTCAGAAAATAGGCGGTAGTGTCAGAATAAAGATTGTAATACTTGTGCGGCTGCAAAGATGATGGTTTGTACAGGCTGCTGTCTAGCGTGCCATCATTCTTTTGACCATAAAACTCTATATAGTCCGATGTGTTAAAGACGGCATCGGCCTGCCCTTTCACATAAATGGATTGCTCCTGGCCGTGGTGAAAAAGCTGAATAAAACGCGGGTCTACAGTATTTACAGGAAAGCCTGCAGCCTGCAAATTGGCGTAACTAAGCCTGTAAATGCCATTCCGTGCTACAGGAATTTTGAAATATTGCTGTGAGAAATTGATCCAATTGTTGGTGTATTGGGCAGCTGCCGAAAGGGGTATTAATAAAAGCAGATAAAAAACTAAAGACTTCACCCTTCCCATCATGTTTTCCGAATAGATACGAATGGCAAAGATACGGTAACTAGTAAAACTTTACGCTGATTTCATTTCAAGAAACTCATCCCACTCATTGTGATTGGACCCGGTGACATCACGCAAGAAGAGCGCATAACTTGGTTTGAATGGCTTGCGCTTCATGTGCATGCCAGCTTCTTCAGGCGTATAATCGCCTTTCTTGGCATTGCATTTTTTGCAGGCCGTAATCAAGTTGCCCCAAGAATGTGGGCCGCCACGCGAACTTGGAATAATATGGTCGAGAGTTAAATCGCGGCGGGTACCACAATACTGGCACTCTTGGTTGTCGCGCTTAAAAACATTTTGACGGGTGAGCGTTACTCCTTTATAAGGTGCATGAACATACCTGTTTAGCCGGATTACCGATGGCATTGGGTAAGCATGGGTGACGGTATGCAGCTTGTGACCGTTGGCCGAACGAACCATTTCACTTTTGTTCAGGTAAACCAAAATAAAGGCCCGTTCCACAGAGCAAACCATCAGTGGGCTAAAATCCTGGTTAAGTACCAAAACACGGCTATTCACGTTGTTAAGATAAAACCAATCTTTGGTTAAAGCAACGGGGTTCACTGTTTTCGGTTATCGATTTCCTTCATCGCTTCATC
>JABDGP010000032.1 GCA_013285945.1 Bacteroidota bacterium
ATCAAGCAACAATAATTTCGGCTGCTGAATCAATAACCTGGCAATGGCAATCCGTTGTTTTTCACCGCCCGAAAGTTCGTTTGTTTTTCTTTTTAGTAAATGATTGATCCGGCATACTGAGAAAATTCTTGCCTCGCGAGTCGCCGTAAGCTTGTTGGAGTATTCAAGTACTTGTTCTACCCGCAAGAATTTCGGCAGTTCAAATTGCTGTGACAGGTACGCAATCTCGGGATGGCCAGGAACCAATTGTTCGGCAGGACCTTTTACCTTTTTATCTTCAAAAAGCACTTCGCCGGTAGCAGGCTGCTCAAGCCCAGCAATGATTTTTAACAAGGTACTTTTGCCAGAGCCAGTTTCACCCGCAATCACGATTTTCTGAAAGGGCTGCTGTGAAAATTGAATGTTCTTTAAGACCTGAATTTCATCATCTCCAAAGGCAATTCCCGAAAGGGATAGTAGATTTTTTGGCATTTAAATCAGTGTAAAGTTTTACTAGGCATGCAAAGCAAAATTAGAATATCTTTGCGGCCAATTTTTAAAATATGATTTCAGTTGACGCAGTAGGCGTAGAATTCAGCGGCTCGATTCTATTCAGCGACATAACCTTTAACATCAACGAAAACGACAGGATCGCTTTGATGGGCAAAAATGGCGCAGGGAAATCCACGCTACTAAAGATCATTGCCGGGGCAAGAAAGCCAACACGTGGCAAAGTTTCGGCACCAAAAGATTCAATTATTGCTTATTTGCCACAGCATTTGCTCACCGAAGATGATTCCAACGTGTTTCAGGAGGCGTCTAAGGCATTTTCCAAAATCCTCGATATGAAAAAGCAGATTGATGATTTGAATCATCAACTGGAAACCCGCACAGACTATGAATCGGATGAATATGCAAAGATTATTGAGCAGGTTTCAGAACTAAGCGAGAAGTACTATTCCATCGAAGAAATCAACTTTGATGCTGAAGTGGAAAAGACATTGATGGGTTTGGGTTTTCTTCGGACTGATTTTACCCGACCAACGACTGAGTTTAGCGGGGGCTGGCGCATGCGCATCGAACTTGCTAAAATTCTTTTGCAGAAACCGGACTTGATTTTGCTCGATGAGCCCACCAACCACCTTGATATTGAATCGGTACAGTGGCTTGAAGAGTTTTTGAAAACCAATGCAAAAGCTGTGATTGTGATCAGTCACGATAAAACGTTCGTCGATAATCTCACCAACCGCACAATTGAAGTAACGATGGGAAGGATTTACGATTACAAAACAAACTATTCTCATTATCTGCAATTGCGAAAAGAAAGACGAGAACAACAGCAAAAGCATTTTGACGATCAGCAAAAAGAAATTGCAGACATCGTGGGTTTTATTGAGCGTTTCAAGGGGACTTATTCTAAAACGCTGCAAGTACAATCGCGAGTGAAGATGCTGGAGAAAATAAAAATTGTAGAAGTAGACGAAGTCGATACCTCAGCATTGAATCTAAAATTCCCTCCTGCGCCACGATCAGGGAATTATCCGGTAATTATTGACAGTCTCACAAAAAAATATGGAGACCATGTCGTCTTTGCTGATGCATCACTAACCATTGCTCGTGGTGAGCGTATTGCGCTTGTCGGAAAAAATGGTGAAGGAAAATCCACACTAGTAAAAACCATCATGGGCGAAATCGAATATGATGGGAAACTTCAACTTGGTCATAATAGCCTGATCGGATACTTTGCCCAAAATCAAGCTTCGCTTTTGGATGAAGATTACACCGTGTTTGAAACCATCGACCAGATTGCGCAAGGCGATATCCGTACCAAAATCAAAGACATCCTAGGTGCGTTTATGTTTAGTGGAGATGCTATCGACAAGAAAGTAAAAATGCTTTCGGGCGGAGAGCGTACGCGCCTGGCGATGATTAAGCTGTTGCTACAGCCAGTGAATCTTTTAATTCTTGATGAGCCAACGAACCATTTAGATATCCGAACCAAAGACATTTTAAAAGACGCCTTGAAAGCATTTGATGGCACCCTCATCCTCGTCTCTCACGATCGCGATTTTTTAGACGGTCTCGCTACCAAAGTTTTTGAATTTGGTAACAAACGGATTAAGGAACACTTTGAAGATATCAACGGTTTTTTGCGAAATAAGAAGATGGAGAACTTGCGCGAGATTGAGCGTACAAGTGCAGCAAAGTAATCGTTTGGAATCACGAAAGAGGTCGGAACTAAATGCGAGCGAGTGTGCTTATATTTAAGTTTACCAAACCGATCTTATGCAAACCGATAAGCAAGCCCGAAAAGTAGCGATTGTAGGATATAATCGTATTCCATTCGCTCGCCATAATAGCAGTTATGCCAACGCCAGCAATCAGGATATGATGACAGCCGCGCTCAACGGATTGATTGAGCGGTATCATTTACAGGGACAACTGCTGGGCGAAGTTGCAGGAGGTGCCGTAATCAAACATAGTCGTGAATTCAATCTCATGCGCGAATGCGTGCTAGGCACATCGCTTGATCCAGCCACACCGGCATGCGATCTTCAGCAAGCCTGCGATACAGGAATTGAGGCAACCATTTATATAGCCAACAAAATTGCATTAGGTCAGATTGAAGTTGGTATCTCTGGCGGTACGGATTCAACCAGCAACGTGCCTGTAGTGATTAGCGAACCGCTGCGAAAGATTTTACTTAATGCACGCAGAGCCAAGAGCTTTGGAAGTAAGCTTAGTCAGTTTCTTAAAATCAGGTTTAAAGATTTAAAACCAGAAGCTCCGGGCATCGATGAGCCCCGGACGGGCTTGTCGATGGGAGGCCATACGGAAATCACGGCTCAATATTATGGTATCACTCGCGAAGAGCAGGATCAATTTGCATTGCAAAGTCATCAGAAGATGGCGAAAGCATATGAGAATGGCTTTTTCGCCGATATGCTTACACCTTATCTCGGTCTTGACCGTGACAATAACATGCGCAAAGACACAAGCATGGAAAAGTTGGCAAAATTGAAACCGGCATTTGACAAAGTAAAAGGTACTCTTACCGCGGGCAACTCCACTCCTTTTACCGATGGCGCGTCTTGTGTGCTACTGGCGAGCGAAGCGTGGGCGCGTGATCGTAACTTACCAGTATTGGCGTATGTCACACATGCTGAAGTTGCAGCGATCGAATACATAAAGCAAAAACAAAATTTACTGCTGGCTCCAGTTTACGCTTCAACTCGAATGCTGAAAAAAGCAGAATTGAGTTTGCAGGATTTTGATTACTATGAAATTCATGAGGCATTTGCTGCCCAGGTATTGGCAACATTAAAAATTTGGGAGAGCGCCGAGTTGATGAAACCTTTTGGTTTTGACAAAGCCTTGGGAAGCATTGATCGATCAAAATTGAATGTAAATGGAAGTAGCCTTGCCGCAGCCCACCCGTTTGCTGCCACAGGTGGGCGCATTATCGCAACCATGGCAAAACTCTTGTATCAGAAAGGGTCTGGCCGCGGGTTTATTTCCATTTGTGCAGCAGGTGGCCAGGGCGCAACGATGATTATAGAAAAATAACTTGTAAGAATATTCCGGATTATATAACTCTGCCTTCTCAATTGTTCTGTTTAAGCACAACAGGTTAAAATTCAGGTATTTCGGCCCGAGTTTTGAATGTAATGTGCTTTTGGTTTTCGAAGGTTTTCTGCGATTTTTTTTAGCGTACTTTTGCATTTACAAACTTGGGTTAACGAACAATGCCTGTACTTAAAAAAGACGAACACGAGGATATCCGGAAAAGCGAAGTTCGGTTACGCACGTTATTCAACTCTGCACACGACTCCATTTTCACAATGGATGATCGCACATTCGTGGATTGTAACCCCGCTACATTGCGTATTTTTCAATGCACGCGTGAACAGATTGTCGGTCAAACACCCTATCGTTTCTCTCCGTATTTGCAACCCGACGGCCGGCTTTCAGAAGAGTCGGCTATGGAAAAAATCAATGCAGCACTGGCAGGCAAACCGCAGTTTTTTGAATGGCGTCACATTCGTTATGACGGAACTCCATTTGAAGCTGAGGTGTCACTTAACCGTGTAGATGTGGAAGGTCAGGTAACAATTCAGGCCATTGTACGCGATGTAAGCGAACGCAAAAAAGCAGAAGAAGAGAATAAGCGCTTGCAACTTACACTACAAGAAAAAAATGAAGACCTGATTAAGATAAATACAGAGTTAGACCGATTTGTATATAGCGCCTCACACGATCTCCGCGCGCCAATTTCATCTTTGCTCGGTCTAATTGAAGTGGCCCGATTGGAGAAAAATATTGAAAGCGTCTGGCAGCTTCTCGACTTGCAGAAAAAAAGTCTGCTGAGAATGGATCGATTTATCAAAGATATTGTAGACCACTCTCGCAACACACGACTGCAAACCGTGCCGGAGCTTATTGATTTTAGCAAAATGATTGATGGAGCCTTTGAGCAACTGCAATTCATGGAGAATGTGAGCAGAATCAGAAAGATAATTACTATTGAACAGAGGGATGCTTTTTATACTTCCGCCACCCGCCTTGACATTGTATTGAATAACCTGATTTCAAACGCTATCAAATATTCGGATTTGAGAAAGGAAGATCCATTTCTACAAGTGCTTGTGAAATCTTTGCCTCAACAGACCGAGATTCGGATATCTGACAATGGTGAAGGAATAACACCCGAAGCACTTCCAAAAATATTTGACATGTTTTATCGCGGATCTGGAAATAGCTCCGGTTCGGGATTAGGATTATACATCGTCAAAGAGGCCATTCAAAAAATGCAAGGATCTATTTCGGTGCATTCAGAGTTCGGAAAGGGAACCGAGTTTGTCGTTACCCTTCCCAATCTTGGCAAATAACCATACGCTTATCCTCCGCAAAACTCCAAATCATAATCTCCGATAGGCATACCCGGTGGCGGTGGAAGTATGCTTTCCTGCTTGTATTCTTCAGGGTTATTTTCAAGCGAATTGATTTGCCGAATTACATAATTATAATGCGCGCGCCATTCTTCATCGCTAGCAAGTTTTGCTTTTTCCGTCAGCCATCCTTTCAACTGATCAATTTTCGCAAGCACAATAGCCTTGGAAATTGACGAGGCTTCTTTATTCAAACTCAACTTCGCCAGATTGGTGAAAAGCGAATATTGAGTAGTCATTTGTATTGCTCCCTCGTATCCTGTTTTATTGGGTGATTTGAAAGATGACGAGATCAGTTTATCAATAATTGTTTCCAGTCCAGATAAAGCTGTATTGCGAGCATGATGTTCTACCAACCGGTTCGCCCTCGCCGGATGAAGCACCATACTATACATCATATCACTGGCAGTTTCGGCAGCTGCCAATGGATCAAAAGTAAGCTCGGTTTTTAATTTAATCACTTCGCGATGCCTATCGTAACCCATAGGCCTTGGCGGAATCAATCTGATTAAATTCTCGGGCAACGCAAGCGCTGATGGCTCCACTATTTTCAATAATGCCTCCAATGCTTTTGTTTCCTGTTGAGGAGTAAGTAATTCTGTTGCCACTTGACCATCGCCCTTTATGGCATAACGGTAATTCAAACCGCCAATCATTTTTGCAGTAGCTTCCAGCTGATAGCGATGAAAAAAATACATCGGCACGAGCGCTTCCTCAAGCATGGCCAAAGGCGCACCTTGTTGAATATTTTTTTCTCCAAAATTTTTCAAAGCCAAAGCTCTTATCTCCATAACGCGATTAAGTTCATCTGCCGGATCAGCTCCATTATCCCACAAGTGTGCGAAAGGATGAGCACCCCCTGCTGGCCTTGCATCCTGATCTGAAAGGAATGTGAGCCCGTTCTTCAGAGAATTCTGGATAATGTCATCTAATGCTTTGTTTTCATCCGTTCCGGCGGGGAAATCCTGATACCCAAAAGCGATAGAAACTTTGTCAAATACGCCAATTCTTTCATCATAGGCTTTGCTTAAGTCAATTTTGCCATTGACAATTTTTACATAGGGATGCGGGTAGTCCATCACCGATGCGAAGTTTTCTGCGCTGGATGAATAGGCGTGAGCTAGTCCCAACGTATGGCCAACTTCGTGTGCAGCAAGTTGCCGCAATCTGCTGAGAGCCATCAGTTCCATTTCTTTTGAAACAGGTTTGCCATCTTCATAAGGCGCAAGTAAACCTTCCGCAATCAAAAAATCCTGACGTATACGAAGCGAGCCCAATGTAACATGGCCTTTGATAATTTCGCCTGTGCGTGGATCACTTACACTGGCACCGTACGACCAGCCTCGCGTAGAGCGATGTACCCAATTGATCAAATTGTAGCGCACATCCATCGGGTCTGCATCTTCGGGGAGCAGCTCTACTTTGAACGCGTCTTTATAGCCAGCGGCTTCAAATGCCTGATTCCACCAACGTGCACCATCCATCAAAGCAGAACGGATTGGTTCAGGTGCCCCTGGATCCATATAATAAATAATTGGTTCTACCGCTTCGCTCATAGCCGCAGATGGATCTTTCTTCTTCAGCCGGTGGCGAGTTATAAATCTTTTTTCCAAAGGCGAACCGATGGGAGTTGCATAGTCATAATAAGAAGTATTGAAAAAGCCGGCACGGGGATCAAACTTGCGCGGTTGATAATTATTGTCGGGAAGCTGCACGAATGAATGATGTTCGCGTACCGTGACGTTACTTGGTGTAGGCGTGACACTTCGAATAAATTCACCTGAGGGCTGCCCGGTAAACGTAAGTGTGACTTCAAATTCTGAATTCTGTGGAAAGTTTTTGGTGCGCTGTAAATAAAATGCACTTCGCGATTTATCTAATGAATAATTTCCCTGCTGTGAAGAGCGCAGGCGCCCAATCACATCATGTACATCCTGGATCAAAAAATCAGTTGCATCGACCAGAACTTTGCCGTTTTCTTCTGCCACTACCGTAAAGCCCCACAATACCGACTGAGCAAAGGATTCTTCCACAGCTCTTTTTTCAGCTGAGTTGTTGCTAACAGCGCGATAAAAATAGTTCGGTTCGGTAAGAAGGACTTTTGGCCCTTTCCGTTCAAACTTCACTATACGCTCTCTTCCCAGTTGATTTCTGTCAAGGCCAATATCGTTGGAACCAACGCCAGCAGTAAGTGATTCGACATATAACAACTCTGTATTCCACTTGTCGATGATCAGAAATACTTTGTCCTGCTTCTCATCATAATAAAATTCAATGAAGCCAGGGAATTTCTTTAGTCCGGTAATTTTTGATTCAATGGCAGAAACCGGAGTTGAAGGAGCTGCCGCTTGTACTTTTTTCTTCTGAGCAAAAGAAGCGAATGAAATAACAGCTAATAACAGGTAGAGTATTGGCTTCATGGATTATGTTTTTTAGAAATCTAAAGGGTACGAGCTATCAAATCAATGAGATTTGATTTGAGCGGTAAGATTGTTGAGAAGAACTTTATTGACCTAATCTTTATACTCTCCCTCCCATTTGGCTACGACCACTGTTGCCAAACAATTTCCGAGTACGTTGGTGCCGGTGCGGGCCATGTCCATGATGGCATCTACGCCAAGCACCACAAATGCTTTGTGCGGATCAATACCCATGTCGCCCATGGTTGCTACTAAAATCAAAAACGTGGCACCTCTCACTCCGGCCACGCCTTTGCTGGTAAGCATCAGGATAAACACCATTTTTATTTGTGCCTCGAGAGTAAGGTCAACGCCCGCGAGTTGCGCCACAAAAACCGATGCCAGTGAAAGATAAAGTGTACTGCCGTCGAGGTTAAAACTATAGCCTGTAGGCAATACAAACGAAACCACTTTTCGCGGGATGCCCATCTTTTCCAGATTCTCCATTGCTTTCGGCAACGCCGATTCGCTCGTAGCAGTTGAGAAAGCAATAACAACCGGTTCTGAAACTGCCTCAATGAATTTTTTGAAGTTCAATTTGATAATTAAACCAATGGGCACCAGAATAATGAGGATAAAAACAAACAATGCCGCATACAATGTAGCTACTAGCAATGCCAGATTTTTGAGCACATCAAAACCAAACGAGGCGATGGAGTACGCAAGTGCGCCACATACTGCAAAGGGCGCAAAGTACATGACCACGTTGGTAAATTTGAACATCACTTCGGAAAGGCTCTCCATAAATTGCAGCATTGGCTTTCTCCTCTCCTCAGTTACCATTGCCAGTCCTATTGCAAATAAAATGCTGAACACCACCACCTGCAGCACTTGTCCATCGGCTATGGCTTTGGCTATATTTTCAGGAAAAATATCAAGGATCACATCGTGTGTTGATTTTTGCTCCAGTAATTTTTCGGCACGTTGTTCCTGAGCTTGAGCAATTTCAATATGCGCGCCTACACCAGCCTTGGAAATATTTATTGCCGCCAGCCCTATAAACAATGCCAGTGTAGTTACAATTTCAAAATACAGGAGCGCTTTTATTCCCATTCGCCCCACTTGCTTTAGGTTGGAGTGGGCAGCAATACCCACGACCAGTGTAGAGAAAATAAGCGGTGCTATAATGGTTTTGATGAGCCTCAAAAAAATGTTGCTCAATACATTCAGTTGTCGCGCTGTCTCGGGGAATGAAAATCCTATTTCACAACCGAGAAACATGCTCACCACAATCCAGGTCGTCAAGGATTTTCTCAGGTAGGCGAGATAAATCAGCAGCAGCCAAAGCAGCCATCGACTGCCAGTAAGTACCAAGACTGGAATTTGCATCCAGTGATAATAATTGGCCAAACCCAAAAAAACCGCAAGGGTGAAACACACCAAAATGAGCAAGAAAAGAGTTCTTTGTTTCAAGACGAAAAGGTTAAGGGCGTGAAGATAATTATTAACCCGCAAACGTTTGTCATAAGATAATTTTCAACCAAATCTGGTTTATAGTCCGGTCATATACGCCTTAATAATGAATCTGCAGCCATGAACTTAATTTGAGTAATTTTGTTGGCTCTTAAAACGAATTAGTATGCTCAAAGCTGCCCCAAAATCCATTCACATATATCTGGAAAGCAACCCAAACCCCAATTCTCTCAAATTTGTGGTAAACGAAATGCTGGTGCCCGACGGGATGAGTTTTGATTTCCCGACCCCGGCCGATGCCGAAGAAGCACCTTTAGCCCAAGAACTGTTCATGTATCCCTTTGTGGAGCGGGTGTTTTACATGAGTAATTTTATTACAGTAACGAAAAAAGAAGATGTGGAGTGGTTGGAAATCCAGGATACCATTAAAAAACACATCACGGCTTTTCTTGAATCAGGAAAATTAATTCTCGACAAAAAGGAAGAGGCCATTCCCGAACAAGAGGAAACCGAAACGATTAAAAAAATTAAGACGATTTTGGACGAATACATCCGCCCCGCGGTAGAACAGGATGGCGGAGCAATCACATTTCATTCCTATGAAAACAAGCGCGTGAAAGTGGCCCTGCAGGGTTCATGCAGCGGCTGCCCTTCATCAACAATTACCTTAAAAGCCGGCATAGAAAATCTGTTCAAGAAAATGATGCCCGACGAAGTCGAAGAAGTAGAGGCGTTGGGTTAAAAGCGTTACTTCTTTTGAACGAGGTACACTCCACCGATTATTAATAACGCTCCTAAAATTCTTACAAAACTTATTTCCCGCAAGGGAAATCCTATCAAGCCATAATGGTCAAGTACAATTGCTGAAATCAACTGTCCTGCAATTGCAAAACAAAGAGCATTGGCAGCTCCGATTTTTGGTGCCACAAGAATTATCGAAACAATATAAAAGGCACCCAAGGCTCCTCCCGTTAATTTCCACCAGTCCGTCAATTGTACTGTTGCAAGAGGAACCTGGCTTTTCGCAGAAAAAATGTAAACCCCGACCAGAAGAAAGCTTCCTATCAAAAAAGAAATCAGAGCGGCCAATATCGGATGCTGCAGTGTCACCCTCAGTTGTGAGTTGACACCGGCCTGAACGGCAATGAGTAAGCCGGATATAAATGCAATTGCGTAGTAAAATTCTTTCCCCATGACTTTTTATTCTATATTAAATTAATCCCAAACAAATTTCCAGGAACCATCTTTTTGTCTTTTCCACACAGTATGAAAATAGCCTTTGCTCTCATTCAAATTGCCCACAGAGTCTTTTTCCGAATAGGTGAACTCACCATAGGTATATCCCAGATCACCTGAGACGTCGGCAAACGTTGGCGACCATTGAAGTTCTCCTCGTTGTGTTTGGCGGGAATAATAATCCTTGATGGCCTCTTTCCCTTTCACCAATTGGTTTCCTCGCTTAATTACCGCATTGCTATCTGCAAAAGTATAGAAGGCAGCAGCAATCCCTTTCTCTTTTGCCATCTGTGCAAAATCTTTTTCTGTCTGAATGACTTTCGCCTTCGATTCTTCAGTTGATGGTTTCGGCGAACATGAGCCTAAGATTACCAGCGGGTAGATTAACCAGTGTTTCATAAATTTTAAGTTAAAAGGAATAAAAAATAAATATCGTACAAAATTCAGATTGAGGCTAAGCAAAACCGTGCGGATGTGAGCGTTGTGAATTTTAAATAGGAAAACACTGTCGAAACATCGAGAAAACCTCACTTCACTCAAAAAACTGCATTGATTTACTTTCTGAAAAATTGAAATGTTAAATTGCCGTATGATTTTAAGGGGACTATCTGGTTTGCTGGCAACGATTTCGATTATAGGAAACATTTATGCAGGCCCCGGCATTGGCTTCATTGAAAATAAAGGGCAATGGCCAAAACAATTTGATTTTATTGCCAAGGCGTCCGGAGGCAATTTCGGCTTGCAGCTCGGTAAGTTCAGTTATTCGTTCATCGATCAAAAAAAACTTGAAGAGCACCATCTGGGTAACTCATCGGCTTATGCCGAAAACAATTCCTCAAACAGCGATGCATCACGGCTGAATGGTCACTTACTTATCACCACGTTTATTGGCTTCGACAGTCAAAGTAAGCCTGAACCATTTGGGTTAATGCCGCAGTACTACAACTATTTTCTTGGCGATAATCAGGAAAAGTGGAAATCGTTTGCTCATTCATACGAAGGAGCTTATTATACTTCGTTCTATTCCGGAATTGACCTGAAAGTCTACTCGGAGGGGAGTAATCTTAAGTATGATTTTATTGTTGAGCCGGGAGGCGACCCGTCAGTTATTCGGTGGAAATATGAAGGAGAAGAATTAATTTATATACACGAAGGAGATTTGGTCGTAAAAACTTCATTGGCTGACTTAGTCGAAAAAAAACCGATCGCCTATCAGGTCATTGACAACCAGAAAAAATTTATTCGTGTTGATTATAAACTAAAAGACGGACAGGTATCTTTTAACATCCTTGACAATTATGACCCTTGCTTTCCTCTGACCATCGATCCGTTGCTTATATTTTCTACCTATTCCGGTTCCACCGCAGATAATTGGGGCAGCACCGCTACTCCAGGAGAACATGGAACATTATATTCTTCAGGCATAACCAATCTTTTAAATACAGGCGGATTCTTTCCGGCTACTGCCGGAGCGTTTCAAAAAACCTACGGCGGCATTTACGATGTTGCTATTTTGAAATACGATTCCACGGGCAATCAATTACTCTACGCATCCTACCTTGGCGGGAACTATTCTGAATCACCTCACAGCTTAGTAATTGATAAAGATGAGAATCTTCTGGTGTTGGGGACAACCAGTTCATTTAATTTTCCAGCAACACAAGGCGCATTTCGTCAACATTTTGCAGGAGGGTTTTCTATTCCTCAGGAGTTTGGAAACAAAGAAATTCCCATTCCCTATGAAAACGGTTCCGATATTTTTGTCGCGAAAATATCGAAAGACGGAAGCCAGTTGCTCGCCAGTACCTACCTGGGTGGAGCAAATAATGACGGATTAAATCCTTCAACGAGCTTATTAGTGCGCAACTACGGTGATCAAATGCGGGGGGATATCATTAGCGATTCGCAAGGAAATATTTTTATAAGTACCGTTACATCATCCCCCGATTTTCCTGTAGCCAATGGTTTTAATATAACATACAAAGGCGGAGACACTGATGCCCTCATCATGAAGTTAAGTGGTGACCTGGCGCAATTGCTTTGGGGCTCATTTTTGGGCGGCACTGCAGCCGATGCTTCACACACCATTCAGATTGACAACTCAGGAAATTTGTTCGTTGGTGGCGGAAGTGCAAGTGCTGATTTCCCTACCACATCAGGTTCTTACCAGCCCGCTTTTGCAGGTGAGGTGGATGGATGGATGGCTAAAATAAGCGCAGACGGTTCATCGATTATAAATTCTACGTTTACCGGAACGTCTGCTTTCAATCAGGTTTACTTTTTAGACCTAGACAAAAACGAAAACGTTTATGTGTATGGTCAGACGGTAGGAACATTTCCAATAACCCCGGGCGTTTACAACAATCCGAATAGTGGCCAGTTTGTACAAAAGTTTGATAACGCACTTTCGACCTTACAATTTTCCACTGTGTTTGGTTCAGGGATCGGGATTCCCAACATTTCTCCAACGGCTTTTTTAGTTAATGAATGCAACAACATTTATTTGTCGGGTTGGGGCGGATTGATCAATAGTGACTTGGGTTACTGGCCAAGCTCAACGCAACAAATGCCCGTATCTTCAACCGCGCTTCAAAAGACAACCAGCGGTTCTGACTTTTATTTTATTGTTCTTTCGAATGACGGAACCCAATTACTGTACGCTACTTTTTTAGGAGGAAGTGATTCGCGCACGCATTTGGATGGAGGCACTTGCCGGTTTGACAAAAGTGGTGTAGTCTATCATGCTGTTTGTTCAGGTTGCGAAGCATTTAATGCAACCGGTCATTCCACTTCAGATTTCCCCACCACCCCAAATGCATGGAGTAGGTTGAACCGCAGTGGCAACTGCAATAACGCTGCCTTTAAATTCGACCTTGCTTCCTTGAAGGCACACATTCAAACAAATTCCGTCAAATTAAATATGCCTGGACTCACGCAGGTGTGCCTGAACCAAAAAATCGTTTTTCAAAACTTGAGCATCGGCGGACAGACTTACGATTGGAATTTGGGAGACGGAACCAAGCTTACAAAACCCGATACTTCTTTAATCGTCTATCAATATAAAAGCGCTGGCAAATACACGGTCCAGTTAAAAGCAATTGATAATGGTACCTGTGCAGTAAAAGACTCAACGATTGCCAACGTAAGTGTTGTTACACCACAGGGCAAGGCAGGGCCTGACCAGACAATATGCTTTAATGCCGGGACCACCTTGTCCTCTTCGGGTGGAGTCAATTATCTGTGGGCAACTACTGATAATTCCTTTACATCCTCCAATGCCGATCCTTCTGTAAATCCTCAAAAGAATACCAGCTACTTTATTACAATTATGGATTCAAATGGTTGTATCGTAAAAGACACAATAAATATCCAAGTCGTTCCTGGTATCGATCTACAATTTAAATCTCAGCAGGTCTTTAGTTGCGAGGATAGACCCACACTGAAGGTGAATAACCTGACTGATCCCAACGAAGATGTTTTTTTTGATTTTGGTGATGGTACAACTTCCGATCAGCAGCAAATCAGTCACCAATACGCAACCGATGGAAAATATACCATTCGACTAGTGGGGAAAAATGAATTTTGCATTTATGAGAAATCCGTGACCCTCCCCTTTTATTACCGCAAAGTACCCAACGTATTTACCCCCGATGGTTCACCAGGGTTTAATGACACATTCATGATTCAATATGGAGATCAGAAAGTTGTGCCGGGTGCTGATCCGCCGGTTCAAATTTCTATAACTGTATCCAACCGCTGGGGGAAATTGGTCTACAAAAATGATGACTACAAAAACGACTGGACGGCAACCAATCTGGATGGAGGGGTTTACTTTTACGAAGTAACCCTTATCGGTGAAAGTTCATGCAAGGGCTGGGTGGAAATAATTAAGTGACCCTGGCTAGGCTTTAGTTTCAGACTTTTTTCTATTGGCCAAGTAAACACCCCCCAATATTAACGCCATGCCAATGAAGTGGCCCACAAGTAAAATTTCACCATCGATCACGCCCCACATCACTGAGACCAACGGCATTACATAAGTAACAGAGCTGGCAAACAACGGGGACGAAATTCGCAGGAGTTTATAGAAAAGCAAGTTTGCCACAGCTGTGCTCATCAGCGCCAGGATGATGACAAACCCAAAGGCACGCCAAGCGCCTTCGGTATTTGCCATTTTAAATGTAAACTCCGTGAATCCGAATAAATAAATATAGGCGAGCGGCGCAATCAACATCAGCGACACGCTGATAATTGTCATTGGCGGAAGACTTGGCACTTTAAACTTGAGGAAGTTTAAGTTCAATCCGTAACAGGCACATGCCAGCACAATCAATAAAGCGTATGAGTTGAATGCACCTAGTCCGCCATCGGCACGGGCCATCGCGAGTACAATACATCCTCCAAAGCTGATAGCACTGCCAAAGATTGCCCATCCGCGAAAGCGCTGACTGAACAATGCCGCTCCGATGATCATGGTCCAAATCGGTGAAAGCGTATTTAGTATTCCGGCCAATGAACTATTAAGGTGAGTCTGTGCTATAGCAAATAGAAAAGCCGGAATGAAGACTGCCAGCATTCCGGAGAAAAAAAGTTTTCCGTAGTCTGTACTTTTAAGTTCTTTTAACCGCTGCAAAGCTATTGGTAACATAAAAATAAAAGCAGCCGCTACACGCAGTGCTCCTACTTCGTCAGGCGAAAACACTTTTAGACCCTGCTTGATCAGGATGAACGAGGTACCCCAAATGAGCGAAAGGGTAATTAGCAAAATGACTGCGGTAAATCTCTTGTTATCAGGCATGGTGAAATTGAAAGTTCAAAGATTGGAAATCGGTTAATGATTACAATACGGTTTCTTGCGGACTTGATTGTTAAATTTGATCCCTAAATAACGAACAGACGGCAGTTAAGTTCCTTCTTGAAAAATTATATCAGAAAATATCGGGTTTACATTTTGGCTGCGAGTGCTTTAGTCACAGGTTATTATTTCGTATTACCGAATAAGCTTTTTAAAGATCCGTATTCAACAGTATTGAATGACCGGAACGGAAATCTGCTGAGCGCGTCAATTGCCGGCGACGGGCAATGGCGCTTTCCGTTTTCAATGGAAGTCCCCGAAAAGTTTCAAGAGGCTCTTGTTTTGGCTGAGGACAAAAGGTTTTACCGGCATCCAGGCGTAGACTTGCTTTCGCTTGGGCGTGCCGCGCAACAAAATTGGAAAGCCGGAAAAGTGGTCAGCGGAGGCAGCACGTTGTCAATGCAGGTAATTCGTCTTGCCCGAAAGAACCAGCGCAGAAGTATTTCTGAAAAGCTCATTGAGATCGTTCTGGCAACCCGACTAGAATTTCGTTATTCCAAAAAAGAAATTCTTGCACTTTACGCTACACATGCGCCATTCGGCGGAAATGTGGTGGGATTGGAAGCCGCCTGCTGGCGTTTCTTTGGAAGAACTGTTTCCGACTTAAGCTGGTCAGAGGCAGCAAT
The DNA here is from genome assembly GCA_013285945.1 of Bacteroidota bacterium. GTDB lineage: Bacteria > Bacteroidota > Bacteroidia > Cytophagales > Cyclobacteriaceae > ELB16-189. Next base: position 15,518 of record JABDGP010000032.1, read on the forward strand.
GCTTGCGGTGCTTCCAAATAATCCTTCCCTGATTCATCTAAATAAAAACCGGATAAAACTAAAACTAAAGAGAGACAGGTTACTGGAACGCTTGGCGCAAGCCGGAAAAATGGATCAGCTTGAATTACATCTGGCACAAGCCGAACCCGTGCCCGAAACTCTGCTCACCCTGCCGCGCCTGGCCCCTCATTTATTGACGCGCGCCATTCGCGAAGGCAAAGGAGAGAATAAAGTAATTACTACCATCGATTTGGGATTGCAGCAAAGAGTCACTCAAATTATCAACGATCATCACCAGCGGCTCAAAGCCAATCAAATATTTAATGCTGCCGCCATTATCCTTGAAATAAAAACCGGAAATGTGTTGGCTTACGTGGGCAACACGGCATCCGGCTACAAAAATAATGAAGACGTAGACGTAGTAATGGCACCACGAAGTACAGGGAGCATTTTGAAACCCTTCTTGTATGCTGCCATGCTTCAGGAAGGAAAGATGCTTCCACATACGCTTTGGCCAGATGTGCCAACATTCATCAATGGATATTCGCCCAAGAATTTCTCAAAAGAATTTGACGGAGCCGTACCCGCCAGCGCAGCACTTATCCGTTCGCTCAACATACCCGCTGTATATGAACTTCGTGAGTACCGCTACGAAAAATTTTACGACAAGCTAAAAACCATCGGCCTTACCACTTTGAAGCAGCCCGCCGATCATTACGGACTGACGTTGGTTTTGGGTGGAGCCGAAGGAACCTTGTGGGACATCACCGGAGCGCTTGCTTCGATGGCACGCACGCTTAATAACTATTTTGAATTGCCCGGGAAAAATCGCTACAGCAAAAGTGACTTTCATCTTCCACGATATCAGCAAACTGAAGACGACAAAAATAAGATCATCGAAGAGTCGTCCTGGTTAAATGCTGCCTCAGTCTATCTTACCTTCGATGCCCTCAAGGAAGTTTATCGTCCTGGTGAAAATACAGGTTGGAGAAATTTTAGCAGCACGAAAAAAATTGCCTGGAAAACGGGGACAAGTTTTGGCTTTCGCGATGGATGGGCTGTCGGAGTAAATCCGGAGTATGCTGTAGGTGTTTGGGTGGGCAATGCCGATGGCGAAGGAAGGCCCGGCCTCACCGGAACCGAAACTGCGGCTCCGATTTTATTCGACCTGTTTTCGGTGCTGCCGGCCAGCGGCTGGTTTCAGATGCCAGTTTCAGAAATGGAAAAAATTGAAGTCTGTCAAAAAAGCGGCCACCGTGCAACCGACTTATGCGAAGAGAGAACTCAGGAATGGGTGCCCAAGGCCGGCTTAGAAACGTTGTCATGTCCATATCATAAAAAGGTATTCCTCTCAGCCGATAAAAAATTCAGGGTACACGCGCTTTGCGAGTCATTGACAAAAATGACTGAAGCCACTTGGTTTGTTTTACCACCTATTCAGGAATTCTATTTCAAACAGAAGACTTTTGGCCACCGTCCGCTGCCGCCATTAAGAAAGGACTGTGAAAACCCTAATTCCGTCGCTTCCATGGATTTGATTTACCCTAAAATCAATTCAAAAGTATTGGTTCCGCGAGAGTTGGATGGCACTACTGGTAATACCTTATTTGAAGCTACCCACCGAAACCCTGCCGCGACTATTTTCTGGCACCTTGACGGGAAATTTCTCGCTGCTACCCGCAAAACTCACAAACTGGCACTAAATCCAACAGCAGGAACCCATACTTTAACGGTAGTAGATGATGCCGGAGAGTCCATTTCCAGGTCATTTTCAGTGATTTCCACAATAAAATAACTCATAACTATTTGATATGTAATGTTTTGCTTAGTTTTAGTTAAATTCACAAAGTAACATATTGCACCTTTGTGCCACACAAACAGAAAAACTATGAAAAAAACATTGGCTTTAACTATGCTGGCCTGTGTCTCTATAGCAGGCCTGAAAATATCGGTAGGCTTTGGGCAGCCTGCTCCCGAAAAATCCAATTACGTAGTGATTGGGGCCTTTTCCATTCCAAAAAATGCTATTGAATTTACCGAGCAGGCTAAAAAACACAAGTTCGATGCACAGTTCTCTATCAATCCGTTGCGCAAGCTGTTCTATGTATACGTCCTGCATACCGGCAAGACGGAAATAGCCTTTGAAGAAGCGCGAAAAATCCGGAAAGAAACTCCCTACTTTGACACCTGGGTATTTACCGGAACTTTGGGCGAGGATATGCGCAAAGGCACTGACACCAATCCTGTAACCGGAGAAGGTATTACAACTATTCACCCTTTGGATGTTAAAGAAAAGTCAGTCTTGCTGGCTTCTAATGAAAATATACCTGCAGCAAGAGAAAGCGGAAACAACACGTTGGCTATCCAAAATTTGAATGCACCAGTTGTAGTGGAAGAAATTCCCGAAGGCAGCAAAAAATTTCTGTTCAAGATTTTCAGTGCAGAAAAAGAAGTAGGTGGTGACATTGATGTACTGGATCTTGATAAGGCCAAACCGCGCAAAATGGCTTCTTATCGTGGCAATGAGATTATCAATCTTAAGCCATTTAACAAATCGGGAAATATCGCGCTTCAATGCGAAGTCTTTGGCTACCGCAAAGTGCAACAAGCAATCAACTTCAACGAACCCAAAAGTGCAGACGGGATAATTGTAGATGAAAATAAAATTACCGTACCCTTCGACTTAGTGCGATTGAAGAAGGGTGATGTTGCAGTGATGTACAATGTTTACTTCTTTAAAGATGCAGCCGTTATGCGCCCTGAGTCGCGCTATGAGGTAACAAGCTTACTAGAAATGCTTCAGGAAAACCCGAAATATAAAATCAAGATCCACGGCCACACCAATGGCAATGCCCATGGCAAAATCATTTCAATGGGCGACACAAAAAATTTCTTCGCGTTGAACGATACCAAAGACGGTTTTGGCTCAGCCAAAAAACTGTCAGAAGAGCGGGCGCGCGTGATTCAAAACTACCTGATCTCTCAGGGGATTAATGCGGAGCGTATGCAGATCAAAGCCTGGGGTGGCAAACACCCGGTGTACCACAAAGACTCTCAGCAGGCCCATGCCAACGTGCGTGTGGAAATAGAGATTTTGGAAGACTAATATTTTATGGAGAAATTTCGTGAATGTTCACCAGCGATCTTTCTGGAAAAAAATTTCCGTTACATCAAAAAATAACTGCCAAGTCGGTAAGGACACCACTTCTTCAAGCGATCAAGGATGAAAATCCACACTTCAATGAAGAAGGGTGTTTGTCTATTTCAGAATTGAACGATTACCGGCATCGCTACATTGAGTCAAGTTTGCGGGAAGAAATCGGTTCCCTTTCAAATCTTGAAAAAGAAGTGCTCGAGGCAATGAGGCAGGGTCAATTGATCTCCGAAGACCTGGATAACCCAGCCAACGAGAAATTGACCTTTGGCCAAAGACTTTCAGATAAGATTGCCTCATTTGGAGGAAGCTGGATATTCATTTCGAGCTTCATGTTTTTTCTGTTCATGTGGATTGTGGTGAACATCTATTATCTCTCCCACCCATTTGATCAGTATCCGTTTATCCTTCTCAACCTTATCCTTTCATGTATTGCGGCCCTGCAGGCCCCGGTGATTATGATGAGTCAAAACCGCCAGGAAGAGAAAGACCGCGAACGAAGCAAACATGACTATCAGGTAAACCTAAAAGCAGAATTGGAGATCAGGATGATGCACGAAAAAATTGACCATTTGATTCTTCACCAGCAACAAAGGCTCTTTGAGATACAGCACATTCAGATAGAGATGCTCAAAGAGATCAACGAGCGAATGGCACAGCCCCGAAACAAGATTTGACGTCTGGTCCGAAATATTGACTGGCTTTCATAACATTAGTTACCGTTTTATTCCAAAAATTATATATAATATTGAAATGGATTAAAACCTGCCGCCATGAAGTCAAAATTCCTGTTGCCTGTCTTTCTCCTTGTTTTAACAGCAGTCGTTGTACATGCCCAAACCACCAATTCCAATTATGTAGTGATTGGTGCCTTTCGCCTCCTCGACAATGCTGCTCACTTTACTGTCAAGGCAAATAAGGAAGGATTCACAGCACTATACGCCATCAATCCTTCACGCAAACTCTATTATGTATATGTTCTGAGTAGTGACGACATGAGGAAGGCCTACAATTTATTGATCAAAATAAGAGTAGAAACAGAATACAAAGACGCTTGGGTTTACACCGGAAAGTTGGGTAATGAAGAGCCTGAGCCTGTAGTAAAGCCCGAACCCAAAATTGAACCAGTTATAGCTCCGGTTATAGAAGTACCAAAAGATACCATCAAGACCCAGCCGCCAAAAATTGATTCCGCATTAATTAAACCGGTAGAACCTCCAAAGCCTGTTGAGGTAAAGAAACCCAAAGGGAAACCTTTCTATTTCCATGTAGTAAGCGCCGATGATGGCAAGGAACTATCTGGCGACCTGCAACTACAGGAAGCGGTGGGTGCATCGCAATATCAAACCGTGAAAAGCGGTGAGGTCGTTTACCTCGAAGCCCCAAAAAACAAAAAGGGATCGTATAATGTCATTGCCCAAGTAGCGGGCTACAAGCAGAGCAACCTCACCTTTGTATATGCCAGCCCAACAGGAGAAAAGGGTTCGAACAACGAAGATGTTATTACGCTTAAGCTGGCCAAAGCAAAGAAAGGAGATTACATCGATTTTAAGAATGTGCACTTCTTTAAAAACACATCGGTGATGCAGGCAGAGTCTCAAAATGAACTTGACGGCCTTGTAAATCTTATGAAAGAAAGGCCAAAATATAAGATCAAAATTTATGGCTATTGCAATGGCAAGCAAAAGCGAGAGTCTTATACCATGGGCACGAGTACCAACTTTTTTGCCATGGATCCTAAAGGCAACAGGAAAGAAACAATTTCATCTAAAGCGCTTTCATTGGCACGAGCCGAAACGGTGAAAACGTATCTGGTACAACATGAAATTGACCCCAAACGGATAGGCACCAAAGGCGAAGGTGGCAGTGTGCCGCTCTATCCTGAAGGCGGTACGCTGGGTCAATACAATGATCGGGTCGAAATAGAGTTCGTGAAGAATTAAAATCTTGAAGCCTGGTATTCTTTCTGCTACGAAGTCATCGCCTTCAAGATATCATGTTGGGTAATGATGTGGGCGCGTTCCGCTTCATCACGAACAAGTAATGCCTTGTTGGTTCTGTTAAGCATTGACGAAAGCACATCAAGCGTACTATCAAGGGCCACTACCTGCATTGGCGGATCCATAATTTCGCCCACCGATTTATCTTTCAAAGCCGGATCATAAATTATTTTTTCAACTAAACTTGCTGTAGATACACTTCCCACAAATTCATTTCCGTCGATAACAGGCACTTGGTCTACACCTTCTTTATTCATCAACCGGATAGTTTCACCAATGGTAGACTTTTTAGTCACGGTGAATAGCGTATCCTTTCCATTTCTATGCAAAATGATTTCGCGTGCAGTGACAAAAGTCCGCTCCTCGGTAAACCCGTGGTCTTTCATCCACATATCATTATATACTTTATTGAGATAACGAGTGCCATGATCAGGTAATAGAATCACCATAGTGTCACCTTTCTTCAAATTATTTTGCGCATACTCAAGAGCACCATGCACAGCAGAGCCGCTGCTCCAGCCTACAAATAATCCCTCTTCGCGTGATAGCCGGCGCGCCATGATCGCTCCATCTTTGTCAGTTACTTTGATGAAAGTGTCGATCACATCAAAATTCACATTCTTTGGCAAAATGTCTTCACCAAAGCCTTCGGTGAGATAAGGATAAATTTCATTACGGTCGAAGATTCCTGTTTCCTTATACTTTTTAAAAACTGACCCATAAGTATCTATACCAACAGCGATCATATCTGATTTTTGTTCTTTTAAGAATTTTGCTGTGCCGCACATCGATCCGCCCGTACCAACTGTAGCAACATAGTGCGTAATTTTTCCCGCAGTCTGAGTCCAGATTTCCGGGCCAGTGGTTTCGTAATGCGCCTGAGCATTCGATGGATTGTCGTATTGGTTTGGATAGATCGAATTAGGAATTTCCTGATTGAGTTTTCGTGCTACGGAATAATACGAGCGTGGATCTTCAGGCTCTACATTAGTCGGGCATACGATAACTTCTGCACCGACAGCGCGTAGAATGTTGATTTTCTCTTGCGACTGCTTATCGGCCATAGTAAAAATACATTTGTAGCCTTTGGCTACGGCTGTAAGTGCCAGGCCCATACCTGTGTTGCCAGAAGTACCTTCTATTATGGTGCCGCCGGGTTTCAGTCTTCCTGCTTTCTCGGCATCTTCAATCATCTTTAGCGCCATCCGGTCTTTGGTGGAATTGCCCGGGTTGAAATATTCCACTTTGGCGAGCAACGTACCCGCAATGCCTTTGTTTAATTTATTAAGGCGTACCATGGGCGTATTGCCAATAGTGTCAATGATTGAGTTGTAGATCATAAATCGGATTAGGGCACAAATTTCTAATATTCAATGACGAACGCAAAAATGAATTTTGCCCACATCTAAAGTTTTTTCATATTTGCACCCCGGATTTTTTAGGCCAAAGTGGCGGAACTGGTAGACGCGCACGACTCAAAATCGTGTATCCTCGGATGTGCGGGTTCGATTCCCGCCTTTGGTACAAATGGCATCAAAATAAATTGATGCCTTTTTTGTTTAGATGCTTTACCTCTATATAAAAGCACTGCACATTATCTTCATCGTAACATGGTTTGCGGGGTTATTCTACGTCGTGCGCCTGTTTATCTATTTCGTAGAGGCCAACGACCGACCGGTTACCGAAAAATCTGTTTTGCAAAGTCAATACAATGTGATGATCTCGCGGCTTTGGTCTATCATCACAGTTCCATCCATGATGCTCACCGTTGTGCTTGGATCCTATCTAATGATAGTCAGCGGCTACTATCACCAAACGTGGATGTTGGTAAAACTTGGCTTAGTGATTTTCCTTTTGACTTATCACTTTTTATGCGGGCTAATAAAAAAGCAGTTGTCCAAAGGTGTTGTTAAATATACTTCGAATCAGATGCGTGCCTGGAATGAAGTGGCTACGCTTCTATTATTCAGCATAATTTTTATGGTTGAATTAAAAGACAGTCTCAATATGCTGGCTGGTGTGTTGGGCCTTTTGGTTTTGGCGGTACTTCTAATGCTGGGAATCCGATTCTATAAAAAATATCGCGAACGGAGGTAGTTACAAGTCTAAGCTTCCAAAGCTCCTGATATTTGTCTTCCGACTGGTTGCAATACTTTGCGAATGTTTCGACCCACACGGGTGATGAGTTGAGGCAGGGAATTAACTGAAAGGATTCCCCGCCGGCTTCCAGAAAAGTTTCTCGCCCGCGGATCGCCATTTCCTCCAATGTTTCCAGGCAATCCGATACGAAAGCAGGGCATACTACCAGCAATTTCTTAACACCTTCTTTAGGTAAGTTCTGCAACCTTTCGACGGTAAAAGGTTTGATCCATTCATCGCGCCCAAGTCTTGACTGAAAACTATAGCTGAATTTCTTTTCATCAAGCTGAAGTGCAGCAGCCGTAAGTTTGGTCGTTTCAATCACCTGATGTTTATAGCAAAACGACCACGCTGAGGACTTTACATTACAACAATCCGAATTACTATAGCAATGACTTTTGGTTGGATCTGTCTTTTTTAAATGCCGTACGGGTAATCCGTGATAACTGAAAAGCAAATGATCAAACGGCTCATTCAAATAAGGTCGAATCGACTTCACCAAAGCATCAACATAATTCGTTTCGTTATAAAATGGCTGCAATACCTTAACCTTCATGCCCGGGGTGACTTTCTCTATTTCTTCCTGCACATAAACCAGAGCCGTCTCATACGATGACATGGCATAATGCGGATACATTGGAGCAATCCACAGTTCATTTAGAAATGGAACTTCTTCCAACAGATCGGCGAGGGCTTTTTGCGGAGTAGGATTGCCATAACGCATTGCTACCGCGACAGGTAATTTCACAAGTGGCTTCAACGCTTGTCTAAAATCTTCGGTGAGCACACGCAAAGGCGAGCCTTTTTCTGTCCAAACGGAAGCATAAGCTTCAGCCGATTTTTTTGGCCGAAATGGAAGCACAAAGCCTTCCACAATCATCATCCGGATGAGATACGGCGCATCGATTACCCGCTCATCCATTAAAAACTGCCGCAGGTATTTTTTAACATCGGACACAGCCAGACTATCGGGTGAGCCAAGGTTGACCAAAATCAGTCCTTTGTTATTCATTGGGCCAAAATTGGCTATTTTCGCCATACTTTTGACATAATTTCGGGATATTTATCAGTTGGTACTTTTTATACCGATACAGGTATTTTTTGAATTTTCATGTAGGCTACTTTGCATGATTATACGCTATGGCAGACTCTGCATGGTCACATTATAATAAACTCACCGTGGTTGGTGTCAACTTCAAAAAAGCTGATGTCGCCCATCGCAATAAGTTTGCCATTACCCTTGAACAGTCAAAGGCAGCTTATCAAAGCTCTGAAGACTCTTGTCTTCAAAATTTTTTCATTTTATCCACTTGCAACCGTACTGAGATTTATGGCTTAGTTCCTTGCCATTATATCCTGCTTCACTTTCTGAAAGCTTACAGTTTGGGCACGATGGAGGAAATCAATCAATATTGTTATGTGAAAGAAGGAGATGAAGCGATTGAACATTTCCTCACAGTTGCCTCGGGGCTTGATTCTCAGATTCCTGGTGATTATGAAATCATTTCACAGATAAAAAGTGCATTTCAGGTTTCCAAAGAAAACGGCAGAGGCAACGGATATTTGGAACGCCTCGTCAATCAGGCATTGCAAGTTTCAAAGGCAGTAAAAAATACCACTTCGTTTTCTGACGGCACGTTGTCGGTTTCGTATGCCGTAATGCAGGAAATAAAAAATCTGAAACTAAAGCAGCCCACCATTTGTGTGGCGGGCCTTGGAGAAATCGGACTGCTTACATTGAAAAACATAAAGGCATATCTGCCAGAAGCGAATATAGTGCTGGTCAACCGCAGTGAAGAGAAATTAAATGAAGTAGCTGCGGCCAATGGTGCAGAGGCTTTTTCGCTTACATCAATTGACAAAGCGCTTGCCAAAAGTGAAATTGTGATCATGTGCACGGGCGCTGCTCAACCGATTTTGAATCAGCAACTGCTTGAAGGAAGTGCAGTGCGTTATATTTATGATTTGTCTATTCCTCAGAATGTAGCTGCCGAAGTTTATACAAATCCGAATTATACAGTCAAAGACATTGATCGCATCTCGCAAGACATCGCGAATACAGTGAGTAGCCGGATGGCAGAAATTCCAAAAGTAAAAGAGATTGTAAAGCAAAAAGCTCAGGAGTTTGTAGAATGGTCGGGCAAGCGCGATTATGTTTCGTTGGCTACACGAGTTCAAAAAAAGTTAGAGCTCAATCCGGTGGCCGACAAAGTAATAAGCCATGCTTATCATTCTTACGCATCTAAGTATGTGGCCGAGCCGACTAATAGAAGAAAAATATTGGAAGCAGTTTGCATCGATGCTTTCCGCGATAAAACTGTAGAAGTAACTGTACGGGAGGCCATCGCTTCCATTCAACACGAAGACTATGCCTCGCACTTTAAAAATAATAACGAGAGAAAGCCGTCTTGCTTTATGGCAAACCAATGCTGTCACAGCGAGGTTGGAGCAAAAGGGTTATTCGTGCACCACCCTTCCAATTAAAAGTACTGGCGACATTGATCTCGTCAATCCCATTTATGAAATCGGGGTTCAGGGGGTTTTCACGAAAGAATTGGATGCTGCATTATTACAAGGTCAAGCCGACGTTGCTGTCCATTCGCTTAAAGACATTCCCACAATATTGGCAAAAGGATTGGAGATAGCCGCCATACTGGAACGCGGAGCAGTTGAAGATATTCTATTCATCAAACCGGGATTTATTCCTACCAAAGAAAAACAAGCAACGGTCGCCACCAGCAGCATTCGCCGAAAGGCTCAGTGGCTTGAGCGTTTCCCCCATCATCAGGTCGTAAATGTGCGTGGCAATGTAGACACACGACTAAAAAAATTCAACGAGGCCGATTGGGATGGGATGATCATGGCTAAAGCAGGTGTTGAAAGGCTGGGCATTGATTTAACAAATACACTTTCACTTCCGTGGATGTTGCCGTCACCGGCGCAAGGGGCAATTGCAGTAGTATGCCGTGAAAATGATGACGAAGCAAAGGGCATGTTAAAAACTCTTCACCACGAGCCAACTCATCATTGTGTAACTTTAGAACGAAGTTTTTTGCGCCACTTGCATGGCGGGTGTTCAGTTCCTATCAGTGCGATCGCAATTTTAGAAAACAACGCCATTCGTCTTAAAGCAAGTGTACACAGTTTGGATGGATCACGAAGTTTTACAATTGAGCGAAGCTATCCGGCTGGCAACTGGAAAACAGCTGGAAAATTAGCTGCTGCTGAAATCAAAGCATCGGAAAAAGGAAATTCGATAGTTGAAGAAATTCAAAAGTCAAAATTGGTTTGAACAAACCGTTGACCATATTGTCCACCAAAAAATTAAAGTCTTCTGTCAAAGAATTGCTTTTGCAAAATCATTTTCAACTGATTGAAGACGACTGGATCGAAATTGAATATATCGTAAGCCCTGGCTTGAAAAATCAAATCGATAACTCTTCCGATGCTCTTGTTTTTACTAGTCGTCATGCGGTTGAGGGGTTGTTGAGAAATTCAACTTCAATTTTAAAAGATAAAAAAGTTTTTTGCCTGAACGGCGAAACATTAAGAGCCACAGAAAATCTTCAATTACCAATTGTTGCTACTGCAAAAGATGCCCCTTCACTGGCATCAAAAATCATCGAAAGTAAAACTAGTCAGGTATCTTTTTTCTGCGGAAACCTCCACCGGCAGGAATTACCGGAGCTATTGAGAAAGAACAACATAGCGGTTGACGAAATCACAACATACAACACGATTCTTTCTCCTAAAAAAAACTCATCGCCTTCTGATTTCGTCTTATTCTTTAGCCCCAGCGGAGCCGAAAGTTTCTTTCAATCAAATGCCATCGGTAAATCTGTTATATGCTTTTGTATTGGCGATACAACTTCAAAATATGTCGGAAGTAAAATTTCAAATAAAATAATTATCGCGAAAGAGCCTTCGCAAGAAAGTGTCGCCGAGGCTCTCCTAAATTTTATAATGTCGAACAAAACTATCCATGCTTAAAAACGATTTATTATTGAAAGCCTTGCGAGGCGAAAATGTGCCGAGGCCACCCGTGTGGATGATGAGACAAGCAGGTCGTTACCTTCCGGATTATCTCAAACTCAAGAAGAAATACGATTTCTTCGAGCGAGTGCAAACACCAGAACTGGCAACAGAAATCACAGTTATGCCTGTGCATCAAATTGGTGTAGATGCTGCCATTCTGTTTTCAGACATACTTGTGGTGCCACAAGCGATGGGTGTGGAGGTGCTGATGGAAGAAGGCAAAGGTCCGTCCATTCCTAAAACAATACGTACTCAAAAAGATATTGATAAATTAAATACAACTGAGGCAGTAGATCATCTTCAATATGTAATGAACGCTGTGAAACTGACAAAGCAAGAATTGAATGATGCTGTGCCGCTTATCGGTTTTGCCGGCGCTCCATGGACTTTGCTCTGTTATCTGGTGGAGGGGAAAGGAAGTAAGACTTTTGATAGTGCTCGCGCTTTTTGTTACGCCCATCCACAGTTAGCTGATCAGCTCTTGCAAAAAATAACAGATGTAACAATCGGGTATCTGTCTGCAAAAGTAAAAGCCGGCGTTGATGCTGTTCAGATATTTGACAGCTGGGCGGCGTTGCTCGGCCCCGACGATTATAAAAGGTTTTCGCTGAATTACATTAATCAGATTGTAGATGCGATTGCACCTCTTGCTCCGGTAATTGTTTTTCCGAAAGGCGCAGGTCACGCTTTAAAAGAAATCAGTTATACCAAAGCATCTGCCATCGGTATCGATTGGTGCATTGATCCAAAAACGGTACGCGAGATAACGGACAACAGAGTTACACTTCAGGGAAATTTTGATCCGGCCAAATTGTTGGCGCCTATTCCGGTCATTCAGAAAGAAGTTCATCAAATGATCCGCTCTTTTGGAGCACAGCGGTACATAGCTAATTTAGGCCACGGTATTTTGCCAAACGTTCCAGCAGATCATGCAAAAGCATTTGTCGATTCAGTAAAAAGTTATGGAAACGGTTAGAGAAGAATTTACACAATACATTCATCAGCTTCAGGACAACATTTGCAGTACCCTCGAAGCTGCGGATGGCAAAAGTAAATTTCATGAAGACCGATGGCAACGCACCGAAGGTGGTGGAGGCATTACCCGTATCATCAGCTCGGGAAATAGTATTGAAAAAGGAGGAGTGAATACATCAACGGTTCATGGCACAGTCACTCCACAAATCAAGCAACAGTTAAAAACTGAAGGACATCGATTTTTTGCGTGCGGCATTTCCCTTGTGATTCATCCGCTAAACCCGATGGTGCCAACTGTGCATGCCAACTTTCGATATTTTGAATTGTACGATGAAAAAGAAAACGTAATCGACCTATGGTTTGGTGGCGGGGCGGACCTTACACCTTATTATTTGCAGGAGGAAGATGCAATCCATTTTCACTCTACATTTAAAAATGCCTGCGAACCATTTGGTAACGAACTTTATCCCAGATTCAAAAAACAATGTGATGATTATTTTGTCAATGTTCATCGCGGACACGAGTGCCGTGGCATCGGTGGAATTTTCTACGACTATATTCGCCCTGATCAAAAAAATACCATCGATCACTGGATGAGGTTTTCACAATCCAATGGCGACAGTTTTATTCCATCGTACTTACCTATTGTAGAGAGAAGGAAGGATTTGCACTACACTGAAAAAGAAAAATACTGGCAGGAGATCAGGCGCGGTCGGTATGTTGAGTTTAATTTACTCCACGATCGCGGTACTCTCTTCGGATTGAAATCGAATGGCCGAACCGAAAGTATTTTGATGAGCTTGCCACCTCGCGCGCGATTTGACTATGCCGATACGCCTTTGCCCGGAAGTCGTGAAGAAAAATTAATTCAAGTATTACGAAACCCAAAACAGTGGTGCTGATATGAATTTATCAAGACGTTTTAGACGATTACGCGGTACGTCCGCTATCCGTGAACTGGTTGCCGAAACCAGGCTTACTCCAGATCATTTGATCACTCCGCTTTTTTTAATCGAAGGCGAAAATAAAAAAGAGGCGATCGCATCAATGCCGGGATATTACCGGTTAAGCCTCGATCTGTTGGAAAAAGAAATTCAAGAGCTGAATCAATTGAACTTGTGGTCGATGCTGTTATTTGTGAAAGCGCCCGACCATTTGAAAGATAACGAAGGTAAAGAAGCCGTCAACCCGGAAGGATTGATGCAACGTGCTATCCGCAAAATAAAAAGTATATCACCTCAAACTTTGGTGATGACCGATGTGGCACTTGACCCATATTCAATTTATGGACATGACGGAATTGTAGAAGACAAACAAATTGTTAATGACAAAACTGTTGACGTGTTGGCACGCATGTCAATTTCCCATGCAATGGCAGGCGCTGATTTTGTTGCACCCTCCGATATGATGGATGGCCGCGTGAAGGCGATCCGCGATGCGCTCGACAACAAAGGATTTACACAAACAGGTATCCTGGCTTACTCGGCTAAATATGCATCGTGCTTGTATGGTCCGTTTCGCGATGCGCTTGATAGTGCTCCGGGCTTTGGTGATAAGAAGACCTATCAAATGGATTTCAGAAATAGCACTGAAGCTGTAAAAGAATCTTTGCAAGACATCGATGAAGGAGCAGACATGGTTATGGTAAAACCAGCCGGAGCATATCTTGACATCATTCAAAAAGTAAAAATGAATGTGACTGTGCCGGTAGCTGCTTATCAGGTCTCTGGCGAATATTCAATGATCATGGCAGCAAGTGCGAATGGATGGATGGATGAAAAGCAAGCCATGCTCGAATCACTCACTGCCATACGCAGAGCCGGAGCAGATGTGATTATAACTTATTTCTCAAAAAAATTCGCTACCAATTTCTATGGCAACAAAAAGTGAAAAGCTCTTTGAGCAGGCACAGCAAGTAATTCCGGGTGGTGTGAACTCGCCCGTGCGCGCCTTTGGTCAGGTTGGTGGCACGCCTGTATTTATGAAATCAGCGCAAGGCGCCTATCTTTTTGACGAAGACGGGAATCGCTACATCGATTATATCAATTCATGGGGCCCGATGATCCTCGGACATGGACATCCGGAAGTGGTTGATGCTATTAGAGAACAAGCCACTCGTGCTGTTTCATTTGGAGCTCCAACTGAATTGGAAGTAGAGATGGCGAAACTAGTAACGAGTATTGTACCTGGACTTGAGATGGTTCGTTTTGTCAACTCTGGCACTGAAGCATGCATGTCGGCAGTGCGCCTGGCCAGAGGCTACACCAACAGAACCAAGATCATCAAGTTTGAAGGTCACTATCACGGGCATGCAGATTCGTTTCTGAAAAAAGCTGGCAGCGGAGTGGCCACACTTGGAATAAAAATAAATGCAGGTATTCCTTCAGTGGTTTCTGAAGATACTTTGGTAGCATCATTCAACGACTTTGATGAAATTGAAAAATTAATCAACCGATACGGAAATGAAACTGCTGCGCTCATTGTAGAGCCCGTGGCAGGAAACATGGGTTGTGTACCACCAAAGTCAGGATACTTGCAACATCTTCGTAAACTTTGTGATCAATATGGTATAGTTTTAATATTTGATGAAGTGATGACCGGATTTCGTCTGGCGCTTGGTGGTGCACAAGAATTATTTGGTGTACAAGCCGATCTGATGACGTTTGGGAAAATCATTGGCGGAGGACTTCCGGTTGGTGCATTTGGCGGCAAGAAAGAAATTATGAAACGAATTGCGCCATTGGGTGACGTCTATCAGGCGGGCACACTTTCAGGAAATCCGTTGGCGATGACTGCAGGCCTCGCGACACTCCGGCATTTGAAGGCCAATCCTTCCATTTACAAAAACATTGAAACCAAAACCCAAAAATTGGCCGAAGGCATAAACATTGTTTTAAAGAATAAGCAAATTCCGTTTGTCATTAATCAGCTTGGCTCGATGATCAGTGTACATTTTTGTAAAAATGAAGTCACCGATTTCAAAACCGCATCCGCCGGCAATAATGATACGTTCAAAAAATTCTTTCACCATTTGCTGAAGAATGGAGTCTACATTCCACCATCGCCATTTGAAACCTGGTTTATTGCCGATGCATTGTCTGAAAAAGATATAGAACACACAATTCAATGTGTGAAAGATTGGAAGTAATTTACTTTATTTTGTAGGTAGATTATTTCCAAAAACCAAAACCATAAGATTGGTACATGGATTTAGGATCATAGAGGTTTCCATTTTTCATCACGAGCTCTACCTTACGGATGTCGCTGATATTTTTGAGTGGATCTCCATCTACCAAAATCATATTGGCTTTTTTTCCAACTTCAATTGATCCAAACTCTTTTTCTTTATTTGCGACTGTAGCCGAAACAATAGTAGCACTTTGCAAAATTTTCGCATTAGGTACCCCTGCTTGAGAATACAGTTCTAATTCGTGGTGCAACATGAAACCAGGGAAATCATCCGTACCAGGCACAAAAGTGATTTTATTATCATAAAGCAGTTTGAGCATTTTCAACATCTTATTAAACGACTGCTGATAATCTGCTTCATGGCCTTTCCGTGTAGGAAGGCCTCCCGTATAAAGTCCTCTCCGAAATTCGGCAGGAAATTGGTTAACGGAGGTCTCATAACCATGTGCCAGTTTTCCTTCTTCATTGATAAACATGCTTTCAAAAACAGAAAGTGTAGGATCAACAACAATGTTTTTAGTCTTTAAAAGATGCAAGAATTCTTTTACCGGCGCACTCGCCAGATCAATATCCTTTGCACGTGCCCCAACTTTGATAAACCTTCCCATGGAGCGCGTATCAATTGTATCTCCCATAAAATTCAACATCAGCATATTCATATGAATCACCTGATCGTAGCCGTCATTGATGGCGCGCGTGGCTGTCATAAACGAAGGAATATGACCACACACTTTCATTCCCCGCTGATGGGCCTGAGCTGCCAGAGGTTTTACCCAATCCACAGGAATAGAACTATATAGCTTCACTTGCTGGTAGCCGTGATCAGCATAATAGTTCACCGCTGCCAAACCTTCGTCAAGAGTTTTTACAATTTTTCCGGTGGGTCCGGCATACGGTCCAGCAAAATCGATAAACCCAGACATCACTGAAATCTCCGGGCCGAGCAATTCATCACTGTCTACTTTCTTTTTTGTATCCGGCAAGTCAAATCCATTGGCCATGTCTTTAATGTTGGTGACACCAGCAGCCAGGTGATACAAACCCTGATCAGGATTATAATGCGCATGGTTATCCCATAAGCCAGGCATCAACAATTTACCAGCGCCGTCTACGACTTTGGCATTGGCCGGAACTTTAACTGACTTTGATTTCCCAACTGTAATAATCTTATCGCCCTCCACAATCACAGTTTGTCCTTTTATACCCTTTCCTTTAATAGCATCAAACAAAGTTACATTTGTAAAAGCTACCGGCACCTTCATCACTTGTGTCAGTCTATCCGCCTGCAATTCGAAGTAATCATGCTCCGCCTTTTGTTGGGCTTTATAGAGTTCATCGGCATAGGACTCAAATCCCTGGCTGATTACACTACTCCAGCCACTCACCGAGGCAAAGAATTTTTTCTTGGGAGTAAACCATGCGTGAGAAGGCGGGCCGCCTGAGCCAATAAATGAATAAAGTTCAAACTCTTCAGTAAACCCGTTTACTTTCAGTTCATGATTTTTAATATGCGTCACTTGCAAAAAACCCGAAGGCAGCATGCCAATTTTATGATCAGGGTTTTTCAACGCTGCCTGCAACATCCATTCAATTTCAACTGGTGTAGAATTTAAGGGAGAATAAAGCGTAGGAGTCGAAATTTTTTTCTCTCCTTGCTCAATATTATTTTTCCATTTAGCAACGCCATCAATGATCTCAAAATTTTCCTGAATAGGTGCTTTAAAGTAGTCTACTCCGGTAATGGTCCGGTTGATGGGCATCCCAGTAGCATCGGTAGTTAGCACAACATTTTGCTTCGGGCCGCGGCCACGATCGTTAAATTCAAAAAAAATGCTGTACCTGTTTGGCGTTGTGGAATAAACCCAATGTGTTCCGGTCCTCTTTCCGGAAGACATGATCGAATATTGGATTGTATCCTGCGACCACAACATGGTGGGCGCAACCAAAACGGTCAGGAGAATTAGAAACTTCATAAACAATTATAGTTTGAATTACATTTTAAGAATGGTGAACTCAACGCGTCTATTGTTAGCACGTCCGTCATCTGTTTCATTGCTGTCGATGGGTTTTGTTTCGCCATAGCCGTGAGCTTGCAACCGCGACCCTTCAATTCCCTGACTCCCCAGGTAATCTACCACAGCCTGCGACCGGCCTTGCGACAAGTTGAGGTTGTATTCATCTGAGCCTTTGCTATCGGTATGGCCGGCAATTTCCACCGACACTTTGGGGTTCTGTTTCAAGAAATCAACAACTTTATTCAGCTCAACAAATGACTCGGGTTTCAACGAAGTTTTATCAAAATCAAAGTAAATATTTTTCAGACGCACCGTCATGCCCACTTCAATTTCAGTCATGTAAATATTTTTAGAGTTCAGTGTTACATTTCCATCAGTCACCTGCACACTGTCCGTAGTATTCAGGTAGCCTTCTGCAGAAACGCTGAAAACGTACCAACCCAAACCTGGTATATCCTGATTATAGCTTCCGGCATTTGCAGGTGGTGCAAAAGAACTTGTCGTGCCTCTCTGAACGATTGACATCTTGAAGTTATTTACTTTACTATTCGTCTTCTTATCGATCACATCGCCGGCCAATGTCAACTGTTTGGCAAGCGGAGTTAGGTAAACATCTATACGCAAAGTAGTATCACGGTTGAGGTGAGGTACTTTGATGTCTTTACTGTATGGCAAATAGCCCGATGCGTTGGCTGCAATGTTGTAACCGTCAACTTCAGGAATACGCGTTTCAAATTTTCCACCTCCAGTCGATTTCAAACTGATAGGCTGCTTTAATTCTTTCAGTTTAACATCTACATTAGCCGCTATGGGTTGCTTCGTTTTTTCATTATAGATCATTCCACTTAATACAATATTGATGTTGCGTGGTCTTAAAATCAACAAGTCATAGTTGCCACCATCTACTTTTGCACCTGATCGTGCCGTAAAAATATTTCCCTTCGAGTCAATCGAAAAGTATGCATCATCAGCTCCAGTGTTTACAGTTCGCCCCAGGTTTACCGGCTCGCTCCAGTTTTGCCACGTTTCATCAAGACGAGTGGTTTTGTAAACATCAATGCCACCCACACGATCTTTGGTATACCGGTTGCTGGCAAAATATAGTGTCTTTTGATCGGGTGCGAGAAAAGGTGCAAAGTCATCGGCAGGAGAACTGATTTTTAGTTTTGCAGGCTTGGAGAAATGCCCGTCCGGCTGTTTGCTGCTCAGATATAAATCGCTGAATTTATCACTAGGCCTTTCAGAAAAATAAATAATCATCTGCCGGCCATCGGCTGAGAGTGTTGCACCGTAAAATAAACCTTTGGCCATGTCGTCAAAGCTTGGGACATCAAGCTCAGTCAAGTTTCCTGAAATGCTCGCTAGCGAAAATCCTTTTGAGTTTTTTGACCTACCGCCGCGAATGAAAAGAGAGCCATCGGGCATAAAATTAAAAACCTGATTGAAGCGGTTTTGATTGAAGGGTGAGCTCATGTGCCTGGCTTTTGTCCACTCGCCCTTATCATCAAGTGTAGATACCCAAATATCCTGACTATTATCTTTGCCATAATTGTTTTCCGGGTGGTCGCTTACAAAATAATAGAGGCTTTTTCCGTCAGGCGAAACAACAGGCGACACTTCATTGTAGCGAGTGTTCACATTGTCATTCATTTTCACCAGTTCGTAGCGTGCACTGATTTCCTGGGCAGAAGTGATTAAGCAAGCAAGACAAAGAAAGAGGAGGTAAAGTATCCGCATTTATTTTTTGGATAAAGATAATGAATTCCGCTCTTGATGATGGGTCAACGAGGTCATTCTACCTGCCAAAATCCCCTAAATCGGGGTCAGAATAAATATGCAGTTAAACAGCAAGCTTTAAATCAACTCGCCAGCAATGACTGCGGCTGAGCTTCCTCAAACAGAGACAGTTGTATTTTATGTTTTGCATGAACAGCCATGTTGCTTTTTTTGTTTTTCGCGCTTCCGCTAATGTGATAAAGTGCGGTTTCTTTTCTTCGTGGCGCAATGATTATTTCAGTTTCTCCTGCCACGCTATTAAATAATTCCTCTACAATTTCCGGCTTGTTGTTGTTTGCCGATAAGTGCGACAAAATCAGGTGGCTCATGAATGGGGCGCGATGACTCAAAAATAACTGTAAAGCTTCCTTATTGGATAAATGACCAAATCCCTTCCTAATGCGATCTTTCAGATGCTGAGGATAGCCACCGGTTTCCAACATGGCTTCATCATAGTTTGCTTCTAAAAATGCCGCATGACACCGATTAAAATTTTTTATCAAGTGGTCACAAAATCTTCCGGTGTCGGTGAATACCCCTACGTTAATATTGTCTTGGCTGACAATGAAGCTATGCGGGTCAACGGCATCATGAAACTTCGGGAATCCGGTGATTGTCAAACTTCCGATCGTAACAGGTTCATAAGCTTGAAATGTAAACGAGCCCATCTCCCTCCATCCCGACTTTAAATTGCTTCGGGTCTCTCTCGTCATATAGGCAGGCAGATGATGCTTCTTTACCAGTTTTGGAAGTCCGTTGATATGATCTGCATGTTCATGGGTAATAAAAATAGCTTTCACCATTTTAATAGAAAGCCCGAGGTGTTTCAATCTGCGTTCCGTCTCGCGGCAAGAAATTCCGGCATCAATCAAGACACCTTCGTTTTTATTGCCGATGTAATAGCAGTTGCCGTTACTTCCCGAATTTAATGATGCGATCAAAAGAGACACGTGGCAAAGGTACGGCAATTTGAAATTTATTCGCTCTCTATACACAAAACAAAACTGCCGAGCTCTCGCCCGGCAGTCTTCGTTATCTTATATCTTACTACTTATATCCTAAGTCTTAAGTGTTAAGTCTGATTTACTTCTTCACTTCTTCATACTCTACATCTTGAGCATCACCACCACCGGTATTGCCGCTTTGAGAAGAGTTGCCCGCCTCACCAGCGTTTGGCTGAGCGCCTGCTTGTGCACCGCCACTGGCAGCATACATTTCTTGTGAAGCAGCCTGCCATGCAGCGTTGAGTGCGTTCATCGCATTGTCAATTGCAGTCAAGTCTTTGCTGGCATGCGCTTCTTTCAGTTTTTCAAGCGCTCCATTGATCGCAGTCTTATTTCCATCTGAAAGTTTGTCGCCAAATTCTTTCAGCTGCTTTTCAGTTTGAAAGACGAGCGAGTCAGCCTGGTTGATTTTCTCAACTTTCTCTTTTTCGCGTTTGTCGTTCTCAGCATTGGCTTGTGCCTCTTGCTTCATCTTCTGGATTTCAGCATCAGTCAATCCGCTCGAAGCTTCAATACGAATCTTCTGCTCTTTGCCCGTGCCTTTATCTTTTGCCGATACATGAAGAATACCGTTTGCATCAATATCAAATGTCACCTCAATTTGAGGCACACCACGCGGAGCAGGAGGAATACCATCCAAGTGGAATCTTCCAATCGTACGGTTATCTTTTGCCATCGGGCGTTCGCCTTGCAGCACGTGTATTTCTACC
>JABDGP010000033.1 GCA_013285945.1 Bacteroidota bacterium
CGGCTTTAAAGCATTAAGAATTTATGAAAATACCAATCACATCTACCACTGGGGGCAGTGCAATCTCGCCATTGCCCGCACATTCATCGATCTGAGAAATCTTGATCAGGCGAAGACTTATATAGACAAGGCTTTTTTGCTGGCCTCAAAAAATCATGACCTGCGCCTGCGCGCAGAAGTGTACAGAGAAAAATCGTTTTTGTTGATTGAACAAGGTCGTTATGACTCTGCGCTCTATTTCAGCAACGAAGGGATAAAATTATTTGAGGCAAGAAAGGATACGCTCAATGCAAGTATTCTCTATGGCCGCAACACCCGGATTTATTTAATTCTGAAAAAATATAAGGAAAGCTTTGTGTTCTGTAAAAAAGCGACGTTGATGGATAGCCTTTCAAACAACCGCAGGGCGCTCGGTATTACCTATTGCATGACCGCAGAGATTTATTACGGCCTTCACAAAAACGATAGTGCACTTATCTTTCTTAAGAAAAGTATTCCGGTAAACCTGGAGATTAGAAATCTTCATAACATGATCAGGACGCATCAACTAATGTCGAAAATTTTCGAAGAGAAAGGCGACCCTATAAATTCGATACGCCACATGAAACTGGTGAGCGTTTACAAAGACAGCCTTTACGATAGAGAGAGAAATGGACAGATTCAGGAAATGCTGGCACACTATGAAACAGAAGGCAAGGAAAAAACAATTCGAGCGCTCGAAAGCGAAAATATGCAGGCAAGACAAAAGGCCCGCAATCGCGAACTAGTGATAATCATTTTTGCAGTGGCAGTGGTCTTTCTGGGCTTGTTATCATTCCTATTCTGGAGGATGCGTCAGTTTCAGGCCAAAGCGAACACGCTGAAGTCAAAACTATTCTCAGTCATTAGCCATGACCTTCGGGGGCCAATTAAAAATCTTCAGGCCTTGCTGGATTTGCTGACTAAGGAATATATAACGCCAGCGGAATTTAAAGAGGAGTCAGCCAAATTGAAATCAAGCCTCAATGTTTCACAACGAACCCTTGAGAATCTTTTGAACTGGTCGCTCAGCCAAATGGAAGGTATTCGCACCGTGCAGACTGCTTTCAATATCAATGCAGTGGTTGATGATGTGGTTCATCTGGCAAGGGAGACAGCGTCCCGAAAAAATATTTTGATCGATGTAAAAACCGATGGCTTATTGCTGGTGAAGGCCGATGTGAACCAGGTAAACCTCATCCTGCGCAACCTCATACATAATGCTATTAAGTTTTCTCCTCCTCAAAGCCATGTGACGGTGCAGACTAGTAGAGGTGACAGATTTTGTACCGTGATCATCGAAGATCTTGGCATTGGTATGACCGATGATGAGGTGCAAATGATTTTGAGCTCAAATGAATACTTCACCAAGCCCGGCACGGACAAAGAAAAGGGAACAGGGCTAGGATTGCATCTCTGCAAGGATTTTATAAAACGGAATGGGGGAGATTTTTCAATTACCAGCAAGGCCAATCAGGGTACTCAAGTAACCTTTACTTTGCAGTTGGCTTAACCGACAAATCCTATCTTTTTGTGACTTCCATCGCAAAATGGTTTGTTACCCGATGAGCCACAACGGCAAAAGGCAGTGACATTATTCTTTTTTGTAATTATGCCATCATTATTTTTGATGCTCACATTGCCGTACACCAGCAGCGGCCCGTTTGGGGAAGTTTCTACAATTGTTTCTGCCTCCACATTTACTTCCTCATTGCTCTTCTGATTCAGGTAGTAACTCAATGCACCCGACGGGCATCTTTTTATTTGTTCCACGATTTTTTCCGAAGACGATTTCTCCATTGTGATCCACGGAAGTTCTTGCGGATGAAATACTTCGCCCAATCCTTTAAAGCAGATGGCCGAATGAATACACAAGCCGGGTTTCCACACGATGGTCACTTCGCCATTGGTGTATTTTTTTGTGATGTCTTTCATGGCATTTCGGTTTTGATTTCGATTGGGTTGGTCAACGTTCTGTGCACAGGGCATGCATTGGCAATTTGTAGCAAACGCGCTCGCTGAGTCTCATCGATTTCTCCTTCCACATACACATGGCGCAGGAACACTGTTGTCTTATTAATTATCTCTTCGTTAATCTCGACCCTGATTTTTTCCACGGGCCACCGCTTGCGGTCGGCATACATACGCAAAGTTATTGCCGTGCACGAAGCGAGCGACATCATCAGAAATTCGCCAGGCCCCGGACCTAAGTTCTTTCCGCCTACTTCTTCGGGCTCATCAGCGATCAGCCTGTGAACTGTAGAAATCATTTCTGTGCGGTAATGATCTTTGCCAATCGATGCTATTATCATTTTTAGAAGGATTGATTCATTACAAATTCACTTTGTAAATATCGCATTCGCGGAGATAACTCACGTTCTTGCAATGGTAGCGGCAATTGTTGCGGATCTCCCGGATAGCCGATTGCCATCACTACACCCAAATCGAAGGTTTCTGGTACGTTCAAGTTTTGCCGTAACCGGTTGTGGTCAAAGCCACCCATCTGATGAACGTTTAGTCCAAATTGTGTTGCTTGCAGTGTCAAGAAAGCATTGGCTGCCCCTACATCGTATTTAGCAGAGCCATTGAGCTGGTCATTTTTTAAAAATCTTTTTCGCGATAAGCTCACGACAAGTAGTGGCGCCTCTTTTGCCCATGTCTTATTATTATCATTAAGACTATCAAAAATTTTGTGCCAAAGCTCTTCCTGATCAGCTGTAGCGTACACATATACCCACGGCTGCTCATTGACACTTGACGGAGCCCATCGCGCTGCTTCAAAAAGCGATTTTATTTTTTCAGGCTCTATTAATTTACTGATGAATGCCCTTCGGCTTCTCCGGCTTTTGATGATTTCTAAAACTTCCGATTCAAATTCTGCTGAGGCTTGCATGATAAATCATTTTTGGTACCTACAACAAGTAAATGGGAATTCGGTTCATTAACAATCTCGGGTACAAACCACTGACCAATGGTTAAATGTGGTCGCCTTAATTCATGGGTACGTTTACGTGGCGTTCTGCATGGTAAGACGAACGTACGAGCGGGCCAGCCTCCACATATTTTAATCCGCGCTTTAGCCCTTCCTGTTTATACATTTCAAAAGTATCGGGGTGTATGAATTCGGCTACCTCAAGATGCATTTTGGTGGGCTGCAAATATTGACCTAGCGTAAGTATCATCAATCCATTGGCGGCAAGATCGTCCATCGCCTTGAAAACTTCTTCTTTTGTTTCGCCCACGCCCAGCATGATACCACTCTTGGTCCGTTTCCCAGCTTCGCGTATGCGCTTGATTTGCTCAAGGCTCCGTTCGTATTTAGCCTGTGGCCGCACGATACGATACAGACGCCCGACGGTTTCCATGTTGTGACTCACCACTTCTTGTCCGCCGGCGATCATTCGTTCGAGTGCGTCCCAGTTTCCTTTGGTATCTGGGATCAAAGTTTCGATGGTGGTATCGGGGCTTTGCTGCTTGGTTTGCACCACAGTTTGGTACCAGACTTCAGCACCGCGGTCTTTTAGTTCATCGCGGTTTACTGAGGTGATCACCGCATGTTTTACGCCCATCAGTTTGATTGCATCGGCTACCCGCCTTGGTTCGTCCATGTCATATTCTGTAGGACGGCCAGTGGCTACAGCACAAAAAGTACAACTACGTGTGCAGATGTTGCCTAAAATCATAAACGTGGCGGTGCCGGCGCCCCAACATTCACCCATATTCGGGCAATTCCCGCTTTCGCAGATGGTGTGCAGCTTATTTTCGTCTACCAGTTTGCGCACCTTGGCATACTCAGGGCCAACAGGCAATTTTACCCGTAACCAATCCGGTTTGCGCTTTTTGATTTCTTCCTTAGATATGACAGGCAGTTCGATCATTCCGTTTCGTTAATAGCTAACTGATAAACCAATACCAATTAAGCCTTTAACCAAATTATTTCCCAATGAGTTCTTTGTATTGCGCAGCTGATAAAAGGTCATTAACCTCTGCAGAATTTTTGATGGTTAATTTTATCATCCAGCCGTCTTTATAAGGATCGCTGTTTACTTTTTCAGGGGCTGTCTCAAGTGATTTATTGAATTCAATGATCTTTCCACTTAGTGGCAAGAACAAATCCGAAACCGTTTTTACAGCTTCTACTGTGCCAAACACATCGTGTTGAGCCAGTTCCTGACCGGCAGTTGAGACATCTACATAGACGATATCGCCAAGTTCGCCTTGAGCAAATTCAGTTATGCCAACGGTAGCGGTGTTACCTTCAATTTTTACCCATTCGTGGTCTTTGGTGTACTTCAATTCTGCAGGAATATTCATAAAATGATATTTAGAGCGCCAAAGATAATAGTAAATCGTAAACCATTTATGTGGCTTATAATAGACTTATTACTCTCTAAATTGGTAAGAATTACTGCGATAAATTGAAGACGAGCTTAAATCCACCTTTGGTGGTAGCCCTGAAATAGGAATTGGAAACCAGCGGGGTGTTAGTTGTGCGCTCTATATAAAACTGCAATTGCAATTTCTTATTGATGACATAGTTAATATTTGGCCGTAGCTGGAAGTTGATATTTCCGTTTGTTACCGTACTTCCTTCGTCCATCCTTCGCTGAATAGTTTGATTGCTAGTAACGCCCATCGTGAGCCGGAAAGTAATGTCATTTTTTAACGTAATAATCCGCCCCTGATCGCGGAACGGAAGACGCATATTGTTTTTTGTAAAGCCCATCTCCAGCGACCAGTCTTTTCCATTCACTTCTGTAATCTGCGCATTGGACACACTAAGTGAAACGTCGCGTTTGGTTTTGTAATTGAATGTGAGGCTCAGCTTACTCTTGGTTTTTACACTAATGCCGATGAGTGGTGCAAAAGTTTCACTAATAAGCACCTGACTGATTACGTACACGGGCACCAACTGTTTGCTGGTGGTATCGGTTTGAGATGCCACAAAATGACCACTGGCATTATAATTTTCAACATTATTGGCGAGACTCAATTGCGAGAAACTGTTGTACAAAAGTGAGTTGGAGTAATTAAGCACCGAATACGATGACGTGTAGGCGTGACTTATTGTAACCGAAGTAAAAATGTCTTTGAAGAAATCAAGTTTATTTAACCCATTGTAGTCCACGCGCCAGTTGGGCAACGGAATAGCGGGGAATGGTGAGAGGCCAACGTTGTTTGCCGATTTGCCTGAGTAAGCTGCAATGAATGCCGGTATCAATACATCTTGTGATTGGCCATCATAAGATGCACCGGTAAAACTATTGAACCTCTTTTGGATGATGCCTGTGTTTTTAATGAATTGGCTAAAGACATCTGAATTTAAAGCATTGTTGTTTTTGAATGCTGTGCCCACGGAAATGAATGAGATTTTATATGAACCACTCCGCGATGGGCTAAGGTCAGAAAAATCAAAGTTGGAGCCGTTGCCTGAAACATCTTTGAAAATTTCCTGAAAAGAAGAATTGGATGTCTTCTTGGCATCCAGTTGTATTTTAAGATCCATCGACGGCTCAAGGTTAGCGCGCAAGCTGAGGTCCTTGGTTTGGTTTTGACTAAAAGGCGTAGTCAGGTTTTTATTGTGCGTGATCCATCCGTTTTGAGCAGCTCTGTGCGCAATAGTTGGATCTTGCTGCCCCAAAATAAAACCAATTCCAGGTGCCATCCACGATTGGTCGAGGCCGAACAGTTTTGGTGTTGGAGTGAAGCCAGGCAATATAGTGCCTTGCGAAATTGTGTAAGTTCCATTAATGCTGCGCAGCGACATAATCAGTCGGGTCAATCCCTTCAACAGCCTTAGTTCTGGCGGATGCGGAAGTGTATCTGCTTTAGCAAGTCGCGCTCGTTCCACCGGATTTCTTGGCGGAGGGGGCGGTGGTGGCTTTGGAGTATTAATATTTTTGAGAAAGCCTATTTTGTTATACAGCTTCACGATATCGAGCTTACCTGTGTATGCCTGATTCTGTGTATTCTGTATGATGTTTCCCATTTTAAGGCTGTCTACAGTTTCTAGTGGACCTGCTCTCCAGTTGTAACCCACATTGTATCGATATTCGGCACCAATCCAGTTGGTCATCGGAAACTTATCAAATGGCAGCGTATAATTCGCAGTAACATTTTGCTCAAAATATTTCATCCGCCCGAGCCTCTTCAGGTTATTAATTATAGTGTCACGCTTTTGCTTGGAGTCGATGTCTCCATTGGGTTCATCGATGATTGCGTTTACCGTGGCGTTATAATCCAGCTTTAATGATTTCGTCAATGACCAACTGGCGGTGTAGTAGCGATTGAAAACGAAGAACTTTTGAAAGTTGGGAGCCGTATTGCTCGTCGTTGGGTCGGTATTGCGATACGCGATTTTTGAAAACGAACGCTGCAGTTCGCCCCGCACCGAAATACTGGTGGGCATCGGGTTGAAATTAAAATCCTTGGCAAGCTGCAGGTATTTTGAAGAAACAAATTTTACCTCCTTGAGCGGCTGAAATCCTTTGAACTTGGACTGGAACTGCCAGGCTACAGCGCCTTTCACATTGCGTTGTGTATTTTGAATGAGATTAAAATTGTGCTGGTTTGCTTCGGTGTAAGAATACGTGAATGAAAAATTCTCAATATCATACAAGTGGCTTTTGGCCTCCTTGCTCAGCTTCGTTTTTCGTACGTTGGTAAAATTTAAACTTCGCCTCGATGATCGGTCTTGTATTGTTTGGAGATAGGCCTTTCGATCGGCATCGGAGTTTAGTGCCTGCAATGCAGCTGCTATCCGCAAGTCGGGGTTAGCGGGGTCATACTTTGGGTCGATGATTATACTTTCATAACTAAAATACATGGGTATTTTCAATCCCGATTTACGTGGTAATAATTTTTCAAGACTAAGATTGCCCGAAATATCAAATTGATTAGTGTTGCTCCGGGCTCGTTCTGAGATCTTGGACTGCACGCCACCGTAACCAAATCCAAGATGTCTGAAAGACCCCGTAACCGTACCTAAATCAGCGAGCTTAGAATTGACAACCACATTGGCAGCCCACCCGGGTGTCTGATCGAAATCAGTGAGACGAAGTTCGTCTGCCCACATACAAACATCAAAAGAACTACCGTCGCTGCTGCGCGGGTTTCGCACACCGATCATAATCATTTTTAATTGACTCAAGTCCGGGCGACCCAATATGCGGATGCTGTGCTTGCCATCACCTACCGGATAAGCACCGGCGAGCGGATAAGGCGCACTCAACGGATATCCGTCCCGATCCCGTCTGATCTTCAACGCATAGAGTTCATCAAGCGCCAAATCAATTTGATTTTGATCCGGCCACACGGTAGCCTGGTCACGAGTACCCGGTGGAGTAATTTTCAGGGGAAGTTCTATTTCATAATAATTCTGGTCGAAGTCGGTACCTAATCGTAAGAACCCTTTCACTTGGTTATCTTTTACAATCGGTCCGTGGGCACTGATAAACATTCGGATCCGGTGATAGTTGAACAAATCCATCGACACATTTTTATACATACCTCTGGCATCTCCGTCAGGAAGACCGGTTACACATAACTGTACAGACTGTTCGTTGAGTCTTCGTTGCACTACCGATGTTACATCTTTGTCACGAGCCAATGGTTCTATATATCCGGGCTTGCTTCCATCAGGCTGGCCGTTTTCTTCAACATTTACAGTGGACACGGTAAAGTTGTCGAGGTCCGGCTCGATCACTTGTGTAAGCAGTGACTCTTGCAAATTGCCTTCATATTGACGCCACCGCTGACCCACCGATCTGAAATTGGCCATACGTAAAACAACAGGTTGTGAGAAACCTGTGAGCAGCATGCGTATGTACTTGATGGTTTTGAATCCATTGATATCGCCAACCTGGCCATCGAAGTCGCGAATGGGAATACGAAAGAGATACCAGGTCACTTCATTATTGAATCCCGGAGGAGTGATTTTGTCAACGATATACTTTTGTCCTACGTCCAGACCGGGTTTGAGGTCAATGTTATACGTGTAATATTCTTCAAGATCGGTGAGTGTGTTGTCACCATTCAAATCTTCATTATCGGGAATCGATGTACCTGATGCAGCGTAAGGCTGATTGCCAGTAATAATGGGGGAGTTGTTTTCCATCCCGTTATAGTTTTTGTAGCGCTGCAGAATCTGCGCTTTCTCATTGTCGTAGTTGGTGCCGAGGTAATACTGAAAGTCATCGGCCGAAGGGTCTTTACTGACAATAGGCAATGCACTTGGCGTAACAGTTCGAAGGAAACTCTGAAACTTTGGGTCGCTTACTTCTTTGGCACTGTTCAAACCATCAAGGCCCACATCCTGATTGGGACGTGACGTAGTTGAATTGTCAAAGGCGTTGTTCAGGTATTGCGTGTTGGAAACATATCCCCACGGGCTGGTAGTATAAACACCACTGGTAAGATCGCCATTGTTGGGTAATCCGTTTTCAAAAGCCTGATATCCATCGTGCCCCAAATCTTCTGACACACTTCCAATATGAAAAGTTACTCTGCCTCCGGTGCTGTTGGATGTAGCATTTACACTGCCGTCATCAACTTTACCATTTACACCCTGGATGAACGGATCCATTAACCAAAATTCTATATACTCAATGTTTGCAGCATCAAAGTCAACGTTGGTGCGAATAGCGGTAGTGATACCGGCCCAGTTAGAGGTTGGGCTCGCAAGAGTTCCATCGGGATTTAACGACGGATTGTAATTGTACTGCCCGCGTTCTGAGGGATAGTAAGCGAAGTTGAGGATAGGCTGATAAAAATTGCCAATGTATGGATCGAAGTAAGGAAATATTTCATTGGGTAATACAGGCCTTGTATAGTGGTTTTTCAAATTGATGTTTGGCGGCGCGTAGCTACTACCACCCGTGATGTAAAAAATATTGTCAACCTGAAACCAGGAAAGTTTTGCCCTTTTGTATCCTGCACTCAAATTGTCCAAGGCGCCATTGCTTGGGTCATAGGCCGGCTCGCGCGGTGTTGCTGCAAGTTTCCATCCTTGTGGTGCTAACAAACTGTAAGGCGTGGCTGCGTTTTCAAAGTCATCGATAAAAGATGTCGACTGGCCATTGATTTTGTTTGATGTACCTGGAAGCAGTTGAGCAAACTCGGCATTGACCCCCACTGTCGAGACTTCTTTGGTTTGCAAAAAGGGAAGCGCATCCACGATCTTGGTGAGCACCCGTGA
The DNA here is from genome assembly GCA_013285945.1 of Bacteroidota bacterium. GTDB lineage: Bacteria > Bacteroidota > Bacteroidia > Cytophagales > Cyclobacteriaceae > ELB16-189. Next base: position 9,215 of record JABDGP010000033.1, read on the forward strand.
ATTTTTCTTCATGTTAAGGTCTAAGCCATACTGAATATTCCGTGCAGGTTCATTACCTATTTGGTTACGAGTAATTAATGGCCGCTCATTATAGTACAAAAAGGTAGCTCCCAGGTTTACATCGGGATTCAGTTTATAGTCCAGCCGCGTGCCCAGCAACGAGCGTGTTTGAAATGAAAAAGGATCTTGTTGTTCGTAGGTTATGTCGAGGTCTTTGCCTGAACTAAGAATTCCTTCATTAAGTATCGTTACTTTTCCAAAGGTGTAGTCTACCGTAAAGTCTGTGCCTTCGCGAAGCGGAGAGCCGCCCGCAGCGACTTTCACCGATCCTGGCGTAATGTTAAAACCCTGGATAATGATGTCGCGGCCGGCGCCTGCCTTGAATGACCCTGTGAAATAAAATTTGTTTTTGGTATTCACCAATGCCGCCTCAGCCTGGGTGGTATGATAGAGTGTGTCATAAACGTATTTATTAATCAGGGTGGCTTTTGAGTCGGGCGTTTCCTGGGCATTGTTAAATAAATTTCGCAGCGGATTGTTAAACGGCTCGAGGTAAGGGATAATGATCAGGCACGTGGCTGAGTTGATGGTGATACCTTCCACGTAATCGAAGTTTCCGTCGGGTTGAGGATCATTGTAAGGATTAAGCCTGTCGAGACCAATCACTGAAATCAATTGCTTGGAACGAGTTATCGATCCTCCATCTTGCAGCTGAGGATTGTCAATACCCGTCCTGTCATCGCGATAGATTACTCTCAATTGAAAACCATCCCGCGTAAGCGAAGTGACATTGAGGTTATAAATATTCTTGGCCATTAGATTCCAGGTAGGTATGATCTGGCCAGCTGCGTTCTTAATGTTGATCGACCGTGGGCGTAACAATTTCAAGTAAATCACATCGGTGGTGGCCTTACTTGAATAATCTTCGGTGAGTTCACCTACTTTGTAAACCTGACCATTGTAGGTGTATTCAAACGCTACGGCCAACGCTTCATCGTTTTGTAGTTTGCGTTGCAAGGTTACATAACCTAGTTGGGCGTTGAGGGTAAATTCGGTAGTGGCGAGTTTGCGCGCACTCGTAATCTTTTCATAATCTGTTCCCGGCACAAGCTCTTTGAAAGTTGGCCCTTGCAGCACACCTTCAATAGTGGTGGTTGATGCAGAAACATTTTTAAGCAACTGAAAAAGGTTATTAGTGCCGTTGGAAGCTGCCGATCCATTGGCAGATGTTTGTACATAAGAATCTTTTCTATAAATCTTGTCCGATTCACCCATATCCATAAATGCTACAACATCGCGCAGCGACTGCGTATCATTTTGCCGGTTGATGGAGTAAACTTCAAGACGGGTAATGTTGATGCCCGAGGCTACTTGTCCGGGAATAGCGGCGAGCCATTTTTCAAAATTGTCGCGAAAGAATTGGGCGAGAAAGAAATGTCGATTGTCATCATAACTGGAAGCCACAATTTCAAAAGGCCTTCCTTGCGATACGCCATTACCACTACCCGACACGTGCAAGGTCGATTGCTTACCACGTTGTGTCGTTGCAAGTACGATGGCGTTCATTTTTCCAAATTGCATCTGGGCCTTTACCCCAAACAAGTTTTGTGCGCCTTTGATCAAGCTGTTGTTCAACGGCAAGCCCACATTTCCAATCTCTAGTTTTTTCAGCAGGTCTTCTTTCATTCCCGAGTACTCCACCTTCATGCTGTTTTGAAAATCGAATGAATTGTTGGTATCGAAGTTGGTATTGATCTTAAGTTTCTCTCCAACTTTTCCTGATACGCTTAGCTGAATTTGCTGGTCAAACTCAAGACCGCCGTTGCGCTGCTGCCGGATTGGAATAGAGGGGTTTTGAATTTTCTGAAATGAACCTCCCAAATTTAAAGTGACAAAGCCTTTCGGCACCAGTTCCACATAACTGCCTCCAAAGATTCTGTCGAGCACAGGACTCAGGTATAATTTTGGTAGCAAATTGCGGCTACTTACTGCACTTTCTCCATCGAGAGCAAGGCTTTTGCCCTGGTAATAACTCTTTTGGGATTGCGTATCCTGTTGCTTGAGGAAATCCTGAAAAGTCATTGACGAAGTTGGCCGGTAATTGATGCGACCCATTTTCTCCGAAATGTTGTAGTGCATGCCAGTGTCAAGGCTGATTTCCGTTGACAGGTTTTTCGGGTCTTTAAGAATAAATGGCGATGAACTTGTGTAGTTGGAAAAGGGGTCTCCGTGGCGATCGCGCACATGGAAATTGGGCATGTACGGATTGACTATTTTGTAATTAGTTGTATCCTTTTTTTTTGTCTTAAGAGTGTCTTGGGCTAAGGCAATAGCCGAGGGCCAGCATATTGCAAAGCAAATGCCGAGTCCAATAATGGCCCGCGCCCTCCGTTTTAACCCTCTCAATCGTATTTAGGCGGTTTTTAATGCTTGTTTTACAAGCTCTTCCAAACTAATGGTCCCTCCTGATTTTTTCAGGATGGCATCGACACTCTTTTCGGCCTGAGCCTTGCCTATGCCAAGCGTAACCAACGCTGTTAACGCCTCCTGCCGCATCGTATTGCGCATCAATCCGGGAATTCCCGGGGTTTCTTCAAGCGCTTCTTTCTTCACTTTATCCTTCAATTCTAAGATGAGTCGCTGGGCTGTTTTTCCACCGATTCCCTTTACCGCCTGCAGGGTCGCTGCGTCCTCGTGAAGGATGGCCGACTTTAGCTCCTCGGGAGCCAGATAACTTAATACCACCAAGGCTGTATTTGGCCCAATCCCGTTCACGGAAATCAAAAGCTGGAACATCTGCTTTTCTGATTCCGTAGCAAAACCATACAAAATCTGGGCATCCTCCCGCACATGAAGGTAGGTAGCCAAGCGGATGTCTTCGCGGTCTTTGATTTCGGAAAAAGTATGGAGCGAAATGCCCACCTGGTAGCCGATACCATTCACTTCTACAATTACATGGGTCGGTTCTTTATGAACGAGTTTCCCTTTTAGGTAAGCGATCATGAATTGGATTTGAAAACTTGAAAATTAAACAATTCGAAAATTATATCCACCTTAATTTTCAAATTGGCTGGGTGTTAATTTTCAGCTAAAGATGTTCATTGCGCTCGTGCAACTGGGCATCGACTACTGCAATGGCTGCCATGTTTACGATATCGCGAATGGAGCTGCCCAATTGTAAAATATGCACCGGTTTTTTCATACCCAGCAGGATTGGGCCGATGGCTTCGGCTCCTCCGATTTCCATTAATAATTTGTAGGCTATGTTGGCCGATGCAAGGCCAGGAAATATTAACGTGTTTGCTCCCTGACTGGCGAGCGCACTGAAAGGATAGATTTCCTGCTGCAGTTCTGTGTCAAAGGCAACGTTAGCCTGAATTTCACCATCGATGATCAGGTTTGGATACTTCTCTTTGGCCAGTCGAACAGCCTCATGGGTTTTTTCGGGTACAGGGCCTTTGCTTGAACCAAAATTGGAATAAGACAATACAGCCACTCGTGGCTCGATATCGAAAAATTTCACGCCCCTTGAAGTGAGCCCTATGATGCCCACTAATTCCTCGGGCGTAGGGTCAACATTAACAGTACAATCGGCAAAAAAGAAAGTGCCTTTCTTATTCATGATAATGTACATGCCGGCCACTCGTTTCACCCCGGGTGCCATGCCGATAATTTGAAGGGAAGGCAAAATGGTCTTCGAATAATCTTTTGTCAGTCCGGATACGAGTGCATCGGCTTCGCCAAATTCCAGCATCATTGCGCCAAAGGCATTGCGATCGCGCATCTGGCGAAGTGCATCCTGATAGTTAACTCCTTTCCGTTGTCTTTTTTCAAAATAGGCTTGCGCATATTTTTCAGTGAGCTCTTTCTCTTCACGAGGATCAATGATTTTACAATCGCCCAATTCCAAACTATGCTCTTTTATCAGCCGGTCGATCTCCGTGCGACTTCCCAATAAAATTGGCTGCGCAATTTTTTCGTCTTGCAAAATCTGAGCCGCCTTAAGAATTTTATGATGATCGGCTTCGGCAAATAATATGCGTTTTGGTCTTTTCTTGGCCACATCGATAATTCGCGAAGTGAGTTTTTGATCAATGCCGATCCTTTTGAGTAAGTCGTTATTGTACTGACCCCAGTCGGTGATTGGGTTGGTGGCCATGCCCGAATCCATTGCAGCTTTTGCAACCGCCGGCGAGATGGTTGTGAGCAGTCGCGGATCCATCGGCTTTGGAATGAGATAATCTTTTCCAAACTGAATTTTATCAACACCGTAGACTTGAAAGACTGAATCGGGTACAGGTTCTTTGGCTAAGTCGGCCAATGCGTGCACAGCGGCAAGCTTCATCTCTTCATTAATTTCTGTAGCTCGCACATCGAGCGCGCCACGGAAAATATAAGGAAAGCCCAATACGTTGTTGATCTGATTAGGATGATCGGAGCGACCGGTGCCCATGATAATATCGGGTCTCGTTTTCTTGGCAAGATCGTAGGCAATTTCCGGATTGGGGTTCGCCAGAGCGAATACGATTGGGTCTTTGGCCATAGACAAAATGTCTTCCGGTGTAAGAATATCCGCAACCGACAGGCCTACGAAAACATCGGCACCTTTGATGGCCTGCTGCAAGGTTTCTATTTTTCGTGTCGTGGCAAATTCTAATTTGTTGGCATCAAGGCCGGCGCGATCTTTATGGATCACACCTTTGCTATCGCACATGATCAGGTTTTCTTTCTTCAGGCCCAATGCCAAATATAATTTAGTACATGAGGTGGCAGCTGCCCCCGCGCCATTGACTACGAGCACAATAGACTCGATCTTTTTACCATTCACAACAAGTGCATTCAACAATGCCGCACTTGAAATGATAGCGGTGCCATGCTGATCATCGTGCATCACCGGAATGTTCATCTTCTCACGGAGTGCTACTTCAATTTTAAAACACTCCGGTGCCTTGATGTCTTCCAGGTTGATGCCGCCAAAAGTCGGCTCCAATGACTTTACGATCTCAATAAATTTATCAGGATCTTCCTCGTTGATCTCAATATCGAAGCTGTCAATGCCGGCATATTTTTTAAAGAGCACAGCTTTGCCTTCCATTACAGGTTTGGCTGCGTCTGGCCCAATGTTTCCAAGGCCCAGGACGGCTGTTCCGTTGGTGATCACGGCAACTAAATTTCCCTTGCTGGTGTATTTGTAAACATCTTCTTTGTTGGCTGCAATTTCTTTACAAGGCTCAGCCACGCCGGGAGAGTAGGCGAGGGCCAGATCGAGTTGGGTGCTGAGTGGCTTAGTGGGTGTAACTTCAATTTTGCCGGGCTGCCCTTGCATGTGATAATTGAGGGCGTCTTGCTTACGGATTTTGATCGACATAATTTCTTGTTGAAAGGGTAATTTACAACTTCTTGATGTACGATTTACAATTTTTAGCTGGTCAATCGTGGTACTTTTTTTCGCCAGCCCGGATGGCAGGCTTCAACGTATTTTCCCTTGGCGGGAATGGGCAAGAGTAATTGTCGGAATAGGCGCAGTACGGATTGTAGGCTTTGTTGAAATCCAAAACGATCGAACTCGCTCCGGGTGTTTTTTTTAAGTCGATGTAGCGACCCGCACCATACGTTTCGGTAGCGCTGGTAGCATCGGCAAAGGCGAGAAACAGTGTACCACGATAGGGTCCGTCATCCATGATTTCGAGGATGAGAAGTTTGCACGACTCACCATTTATTTCAAACTGCGCGTATGCATATTCTAAATATTTTTTTTCTATTCCATCGCTGGTAGGTAAGGCAATTGCTTTCTTCCTTTCAATAGGAACAAGTCTTGCGCTGATGCGATAATTTAAATTCGGGGCAAAGTAATTCAGGCTTTTGAAGTTTTTCTTTTCGTTGCCAAAAGGCGATTCATCTCCAGACTGGAGAAAATCATTTTTAGCCTGACGTTCTTTAGTCAACTCGTCAAAATAACTCTCATCTGAACCTCCGCCTGAGTAGGAATAGAAAATAATGACAGCTACAACGAAAGCCAGTATTCCTATAAAAAAGAATTTCGACTTCATAAAGATGGTTTTGGTTTCCAACGGTTGATTGAATCCAGGTAATGATCATATATCTTGAGAAACTTTGGAATTCCTTGATCAGCCAGCATTCCTGGGGAATTGACGAGCAGAGCGATAGCGATTTTCTTTTTTTGATTTACTGCAACTTCGCATCTGTAGTTGTTGACAAAGCCACCATGATAAGCGATGGTGTCATTACTAAAAGTGATAACACGCCAGCCCAATCCATAGTAAGATTGACGAACGCGTTTCCATTGCCAGAAATTATGATTGCGAGCGATAGCTTTCACCTGAGGTTCAAAAATTTCGTCTATTTTTTTTAGTGGAAGCACATCGGGCCGATTCCCAAGCAATGCTTTCAACCACAAGGCTATGTCTTGAATGCTGGCGTTGATTCCACCGGCCGGAGCAACAGAGTAATAGGTATCCGAGATGGCAGATGGTCGTGTGAAAAAATGGGGCTTTGCTACATTGGCCGACAAACTTATTTTTTCGTACGAAGCTGAAGCATCTTTCATTTCCAGCGGCTGAAAAAGTTTTTCGATTAGTACGGCTTCAAAACTTTTTTTCGTGGCAGCCTCGATTGCCTTGCCAATAAGACTAAACCCTACATTTTGGTAACTGTAAATTTTGCCTGGCTCACCAACCAATTCCAAATCCTTTAAATAGTCGATGAGCGTATCAAGCGGAGCCCGCCTTTCTACCATATCTGTAAACGCATGATAAGGAAGGCCCTCAGTATGTGACAATACATGGCGAAGTGTAAGTTTTTTGGTGGCCTCCTCTGACTTGAGGCGAAAGTTGGGAAGGTATTTGATGACGGGGTCGTCCCATTGTAAAATGTTGTCTTTCACCAGCACTGCCATAAGCGTTGCTGTAATACTTTTTGAGACTGAGCCAAGCCGGAATACTGTCTGCGAGTTCACCGAGTCGGGTTTGCCCATTTCACGAAGCCCGTATCCTTTTAAAAAAATAATACTTGAATCTTTCACCACCGCAATCGCAGCCCCTGGAGCCTGTCGATTGGCGAGCGACATTTTTATAAAATTTTCAAATTCATTCAGTGCCTGATGAACAAATGGATTTGGATTGTGGTAAATGAATATTTCCTTTTCTGATGACTGAATCGTATCCTTTGATGAAATAACTGTCGGCTTGGCTACAGGTTTGTCTTTATTTATCGAAAGGCCAAAAACAACAAGTGCTAAACTCACAATCAATACAATCCAAAAAACTGTCTTCATTTCGAATCGTTAAATTCAAATCAAGCTTTCGTCTGTAAAACTAAAGTAGCCGTTGCGCGCGATGATGAGATGATCAAGCAATGGAATCTCAAGAACTTTACCCGCCTCTTTCAGTTTTTTCGTAAGGATGATGTCACTGTCGCTTGGTTTTAAATTTCCAGAAGGATGGTTGTGAGCCACGATAATTCCACTGGCAAGCTCTTCAACAGCAAACTTAAAAATGATTTTCGGATCTGCTACAGTGCCACTCACGCCGCCTTCGCTGATACGTTTCTTTTTTATCAAACGGTTGGCACGGTTGAGGAGGATCACCCAAAATTCTTCGTGTGGCAAATCTATCAGTTCCCCTTGAATTAGATCAAAGGCGTTCTTCGAGCTTTCTATTTTTGGCTTTTCTTCTGGGCTCTGATCTTTCCGCCTGCGGCCAAGCTCTAAGGCCGCTACAATTGTGATCGCTTTTGCTTCGCCTATTCCCTTAGCTTTCATCAATTCCTTCACAGAAAGCCTGGCAAGGCTATCCAAATTGTTTTCTACATGTGCCAAGACTTTTTTTGCTACATCTACGGCGCTGAGTTTGGCTGTGCCGGAGCCAATAAGTATCGCAATCAATTCCGCATCCGACAATGCCGATGTGCCTTTCAGTAAAAGCTTTTCCCGCGGCCTGTCTTCGGGTGACCAACTTTTGATATTCAAAGGTTGACTATCTTCAATCTTCATTTCATCAACATTAAGTCCGTCTTACCGATAACGAAAATTAAGTTGTAGTCGTCTTCTCTTGTGCCTCCAGTAAGAACGCCTTGATAAAATCATCCAAATCACCGTCAAGCACATTTTGCGCATCGGTGCGCTCAACACCCGTGCGGGCATCTTTTACAAGTTTGTAAGGATGCAAAACATAGTTGCGGATCTGTGAGCCAAAATCAATTTTCATTTTTCCCGCTTCTACTTTGTCGCGCTCGGCATTGCGTTTATCCAGTTCACGTTGATAAAGTTTGGATTTTAACATCTGCATAGCGCGCTCGCGATTGGCATGCTGGCTTCGCTCCACCTGACAAACGATAACAATGCCCGTGGGCTTGTGCGTAAGCTGAACTTTTGTTTCAACCTTATTTACATTCTGACCTCCGGCTCCACCCGAACGTGAAGTTTGCAATTCCACATCGGCCGGGTTGACCTCAATTTCTATTGTATCGTCTACTTTCGGATAAACAAAAACAGAGGCAAACGAAGTGTGCCTACGCTGATTTGAGTCGAATGGTGAAATGCGCACCAACCGGTGAACACCAATTTCTGCTTTCAGTTTTCCATAAGCGAATGGCCCTTCAAATTCAAGAGTTGCAGATTTGATGCCGGCTACTTCGCCCGACTGGTAATCGATCTGCGAAACTTTGTAGCCACTTTTTTCGCCCCACATGATGTACATGCGGTTGATCATGTCAGCCCAGTCCTGGCTTTCAGTTCCACCAGCACCGGGGTTGATTTCCATTACAGCACTGAGCTGATCCTCTTCATGACTCAGCATTTTTTTGAATTCCAATTCTTCGATGGCCTTGGCCGTCGAAAGATATTCGCGGTCAACTTCATCTCCGCTCACATCTCCGGCTTCATGAAATTCATAGAGTACCTCAAGGTCATCCAGTTGTTTGGTGACTTTGTCATAGGCATCGGTCCACACTTTCTTAGTGCGGATGTTTTTCAAAATAGCTTCTGCTTGCTTAGGGTTATTCCAAAAATCGGATTGGTGCGAAATGCGCTCTTCATCCTGTATCTCAACAATCTTGCGATCGTAGTCAAAGATACCTCCTCAAAGCCACGATGCGGGCCCTCAAGTCTTTCAACTTGTCTATAGTCATAATAATTTTTTTGCGAAGGTAACAAAAATCAATTGACAATGATTAGGCGGCCCCTCGTTTGCCATCGCGCAAACTCGGTCGCGCTTCCCCAAGTTTCGGGACGTTACAAGTCCTCGCGCCAACAGACATCCTTCGCCGCTGCGGGCTTTCCACTTCTATCGCTACCGCAAAAAAAAGTTATCGTTGGTAAAAAGGCGAAGTGTAATCGACAGTTCGGAAATAATAGCCAAGACCAACGTGCTTGTACCTCGGTCGAATAAAAACGAGTGCCGCACCAACAGCGGATATAATAACTGGAGGATATAATTGTGCCGGTGTAAGATCAGATGAATGAATACCTATGGCCGCGTTGAGTTGATCGATGCCCAGATAAAGCAGGCCACCGAGAAACATAAAGCCGCCCACTCCGCTACTCCAGCCAATTGATGCGCGCTGTTTGCGCATATCAATTTTTTCGATGTCTTGAAACTTAATTGTGTCGCTAGAGGTGATCATTGAGAAGTCACTCAATTCTAAAATGTGACCCTCGGTATGTCGGTGAGACTTGCGAAGGACGCATTTGAAATATTGTCCTTCGGTAAAATGAGCTACTACACTACCGCGCTTAAGTACAATCAACTGCTTTTGCGAAAAAGCATTAGAAGAAAGGACTAACACTCCGACCAGAAAACTTAAAATGACTTTCATTAAAAGTGAAGAAAGCAAAAAAGAATGAAATATTTTCCTGTTTTTTTTGAAGCTCAGAAAATCTCCACGAACGCTACAATGAAGGGGGCGGAGATAAACAATCCATCGAAGCGATCAAGAAACCCGCCGTGTCCCGGCAAAGCATCGCCACTGTCCTTGATCTCAATACTTCGTTTGAGCAACGACTCCACCAAGTCACCATAAGTGCCGCCAATTATAATAATCCACCCGATACAGAGCCATTGCCATTGTGCCAGCGAAGTAAAATAAAGTGAAATGCCGTAGGCAAAGACCATAGCAAGGATAGCACCACCGGCAAAACCTTCCCACGATTTTTTTGGAGAGATGCGTTCGAATAATTTTCGCTTGCCAAAAAGCGATCCTGCAAAGTAAGCACCTGTATCGGTAGCCCAGAGAATAAGCAAGCAACCTAAAATAATCTGGTAATTGTAAACTTCCTTTTTAAAGACGGCGATATTCAACAGCGCAAACGGAACAGCAGTATAAAAAATCCCTAGAAAAGTAATGGCAATATTGGTAAATGGTTTGCGCTCAAATTGCTTGTATAGCTTGATGATGAACAAACATGACACTAATGGAAAAAACAAAAAATAATATTTGGGATGCAAAGTGCCTCGAGCAATAAAAAATGAAAGACAATAAATAGTCAGGCCGCAGGCTATTCCGAAAGTCTTTTGTGGAATGAGACCATCAAGACCGGAGAGCTTATAAAATTCCAGCAACGAAAAAAGTACGATTATAAAAAATACAGCAAAATAAAGCCACTCACTAAACCACACTCCAAAAATAATCCCGGCAGCTCCCAGTATGCCGGTAATCAATCGGGGAATTAAGTTGTTGAATTTATTATTGGCCATTTAACAGTTCTCTTTTCTTGTCGAAGAAATTTTTAAAATAATAAAGTAAAGCGCCACCCAATAGAGCAAAAATAATAATCACTGGCCAAGGTGCAACGGCATCGGTCGAGTCAACATCAATATCTACAACTCCTCGTTGATTCAGGTAAACCATGATTACCGAAAAGCCATTGTTTACCAAATGCGCAAACATCGGCACGAAAATATTTCCGGACCAATAATATAAATACCCAAACAGCGCACCAAGTAACAGGCGCGGCACAAACCCAAAAAACTGAAAATGGATTACACTAAACAAAAACGCAGAGATCCAAATAGCAACATGAATATTGTTTGTTCCCCGATAGAGTTCGCTTTGGATAATACCGCGAAACAACATCTCCTCGCAAACACCTGCAATCACAGCGATCACCAGAAAGCCTGTCACAAACTCACCGAACGAATGAAATTGGGTAAGCAGTTTGGTCATCGTTGCCATTTCATCTTCTTTGGCTCTGGCCCAGGTTTCAAAGAACTTTAGAAAATCGGGAAAGTGTATGTTTTGATTCCATTCAATAATAGCCGAGTCGGCAACTCCAAATGAAATCACCAACGCAATTACCAGAGGTATGGATAACAGATAAAAATTTTGATTGCTGAAATAGGCGAACTTCTTCCTTCTGATAAGGCTCCACGCTAAATAGGGAAAAGCAAAAAAGGCAAATATTGTCATGATCCCCTGCATTGCCATCAATGGGACACCGAGGGTTTCATTTGTAATATTTTGCATCGCCTGAAAAAAATCGCCTTCTCCCCGATATAATAAAGAGCCGGCAAGTGCCCCAATAGCTGAACCAACCACCAGGCCAATAGAAGCACTTATAATGACCATTATAAGCACATACCACACTGGTTTTTCGTTGAATTCGTCCATGTCAGTATAATGAATGAATAGTGTTAATTTTGCAGCGCAAACAACGGAGTTTTCATTGAATTAACCAACGTGGCGAAGATCGGCAACATTGAATTAGGGGATTTTCCACTTCTTCTGGCACCTATGGAGGATGTGAGCGATCCGCCCTTCCGTGCGGTATGTAAAGAAGGTGGCGCTGACCTGATGTACACTGAGTTCATTTCTTCCGAAGGCCTCATTCGCCATGCAGCCAAAAGCAAGCAGAAGCTCGACATTTTTGAATATGAACGCCCTATAGGTATTCAATTGTTTGGAGGTGACATTGGCAACATGGCTGAGTCAGCTCGGATTGCTACAGTAGTAAATCCCGATTTGATTGACATTAATTATGGTTGCCCTGTAAAGGCGGTTGCTTGTCGCGGAGCCGGCGCAGCGTTGTTGCAAGACATTCCCAAGATGGTGAAGATGACGGAAGAAGTAGTGAAGGCCACTCACCTTCCGGTAACTGTAAAAACACGCCTTGGCTGGGACGACAAAACAAAAAATATTGTAGAAGTAGCAGAGCGATTGCAGGACATCGGCATTCAGGCGCTCACGGTGCACGGCCGCACACGTGTGCAAATGTATAAAGGCGAAGCCGATTGGGAATTGATTGGTAAGATCAAAGAAAATCCGCGCATGCGAATCCCTGTTTTCGGTAATGGAGACATCGACACCCCTGAAAAAGCAGTTGAATACAAAAATCGCTACGGTGTGGATGGCGTGATGATAGGCCGCGCTGCAATCGGTTATCCGTGGATTTTTAATGAGATCAAATATTACCTCGCTACCGGCGAAAGACTTTCTCCACCCGACCTTGCTGAGCGAGTGAAAGCCACACGCAAACACGTTGAATTTTCTATTCGATGGAAAGGCCCGAAGCTTGGAGTATTTGAAATGCGCAGGCATTATGCCAGTTACTTCAAAGGTTTGCCCGACTTCAAGCCATATCGCGCCAGATTAGTAGAGGCTCCGACAGCCGAAGAAGTGTATCAACTATTAGACGAGATCAGCGAAGTATTTTCTTCGTTGGTGCCCGAATTCTTTGCTTAATTCTTTTCTATTGGCTTGACCAATTATAGTTCTTAAATTACACAGGTAGCGATTCTATGAGACTTCCTGCGTTTACAATTCTTTTATTTCTGCTTAACATTGGTTACGCACAGAAATCCGTTTTGGATAGTCTGCAAAGAGAATTGGCTGCAGCCCCGGATGAAAAGAAGATAGAAATTCTGCAGGTCATTATTGTCAAGCTATGGCTCAATCAGCCCGACTCGGCTATGGTCTTTGCAAAGCAAGCCGTGCGGCTGTCAGAGAAAATGGATGCTCACAGCAAAGCGATTGCTATAAGAATGATGGGTGGAGTTTTTTATTACAAAGGTCAATACGACTCTACCATCAAATACAGTTACCGTGCATTTCGGCTTTCTGAGGAATCTAAAGATTCTACTTTATTAACGAGCTCGATGAACAATCTCGGACTTGCTTTCTACAGTGTGGGGAGCTACCCAGAGGCACTTGAATATTTATTGAAAGCGCTCAATCTTAAGAAAAGGATAAAACAAGATTATGGGATGACGCAGACGCTGAACAATGTAGGCCTTGTCTACAATGAATTGAAAGAATACAATAAGTCGCGTGAGTATTTTAACAAAGCGATTGATTTAAGTAAACAGCTAAAGGATCAGGACGCATTGCTTTATTCGTTCAACAATCTCGCACTCACTTATCTCAACGAAAAGAAGATCAACATTGCTGAAAAGTATTTTAGCGAAGCCGAGAAGATTACTGACAAGACGGATAATGCCGTATGGGAGTCTGCAACATTCAGCGGCCTTGGCAGAGTAGCACTTGAGCGTAAGCAATTACATAAAGCAAAAAAGTATTTTGATAAATCCTTACAGTTGAGGCAAGGGATCAATGAACTGAACGGCATAGCAGAAGTTTATTCATTTTATAGCGCTATCGATGCAGAGACTAATCGCCTCGATTCAGCATTTTATTTCTTAAGGAAAAGCCAGCGGATAGCGCGGCAGATCGGCGCCAGAGATATGATCGTGTCCAACTATAAATCATTTTCTGATTTGTACACTAAAAAGAAAATGTACGACAGTGCATTCTTGTATCAGTCCAACTTTATTGCTTTGCGCGACAGCTTGTTTGACGAAAACCTGGCTCGAAACATTAACGACATTCAGCTGCAAATACAAGACGAGGAGACAACCAACATACTCAAGAAAAAAGATCAGGAGATTAATATCCAAAAAACACAAGCCTATTTTCTTATCATAATAGTTTTGTTGGCGCTGGTTTTTGCCGTGAGTGTTTCTCGCAACCTCAAGCGAGAACGAAAGCTGAAAGAAGACTTGTCGAGGAAGAACAACGAAATCGAACAGCAAAAGGAAGAGTTGCTATTAAGCAACGAACAATTGGGAGAAGCTCATAGTGTTATCAGTAAACAAAATGGCGAGTTGGCAGAGTTTAACAAACGCTTGCAAAGCACTGTTAATACACGCACCAAAGAACTGGACGAGGCGAATAAAGAATTAAGCTTAGTCAATCTTGAACTTGATCATTTCATTTACAAATCATCACATGATATTAAAGGTCCCTTAGTCAGACTGATTGGCCTTTGCCATGTGGCTTTACTAGACGTGTCTGATCCTGTCGCGAGAGAATATATCATTCGCTTGAGCGAAACGGCCAAAAATCTCAGCGAAATTTTTGACAGGCTTAGGATTGTGAGTGATATAAACGCAGTAGAACTTACGAGACAAAAAATTCATTTTGGTGAAATAATTAAAAAGACCAAAGACCGGCTAAACAAACTGGATGGCTTTAATGAGATTACTTTCAAAGAAGAAGTAGAGCCAATAGAATTTCAATCCGATCCATTTTTGGTAGAGACGATATTTCACAACATGATTGAGAATGCGGTGAGGTTCCAGAAGAAATCGACGCAGTTCAGCAAATTTATCTCTATAAAAGTTAAGCGAGATAATGGATCGGTCAATGTGTCATTTGTAGACAATGGCATCGGCATTCGTGAAACAGACGATAAGCACCTATTTCAAATGTTTTCAAGTGCGGCACTCGAGCATAAGACGGTTGGCCTTGGCCTGTATATTGTAAAACAATGTGCCAACAAACTTCATGGAGCTGTGCGGCTGATTCCTAATGCAGACAAGTACACTGAGTTTGAGTTGACCTTACCGTTTGAGGCTTCCAACTGATCCTATTACGGACTCAAGGGTTTGACCACACTCACCACTTTCCCTTTCTCTCTGGAGTAAATACTATGATCATACATGGCTTCACAGCTTACGGCTGGTAAATAAAATGTGCCTGCATAACCAGCGGTGAGCAACACCTTAAATGTTTTGCGTTGGTTTGCGTTCAAATCAAAGTAAGTATAAACCCGGTCATCACGAATGTCTTGATAAGTTGGCTTGTCGCTGGTCAAACGGTCTTCCGTTCCTTCCAATCGCAGGTTGTTGATCTCCCAACCCGAGGGGAAAATCTGTTTTAACGCCAGGTTTTTATAGATGCCGCGCAGCCCGGAGTTGCTTACAGAGACAGTCACAACGAATTCCTTTCCCTGCTCGACTTGTGTTGGATCAATTGCCTTTCCATCTGTGTCAGCATAGGTCACTTCCATAGTCAGGTTGCTGCTGGCACTTTCTTCCTGCCCACGGGCCGGAGTTCCACTGGTAATAACCCGTACAAATAAAACACCTTTGCTGTCATTGGTGATGCTAAGATTATTTTTAACGCCATCAACAGGTAAGTTTACTTGTGCTACGGTCAACGCAGTGCTTGCAGAAATTTCTTTCCTATTGTAATTGTATTTGAATTTCAATTCTCCTTTTTGCTCCGCTCCTGCAAATGAGCCCACTGACTTAAGGCACCACGCCACAGATTGCGTGCTCATCCAGTAATTATCATTGCTTAATGACTGAGAAATTTCTTTCAGCAATTGAAATCCTTTTTCCCTCTCTCCCAACAATACCAATGTTTCGAGGATCACGGCCTTATCGCGCAAGTCGGAACCATAGGAGTAAGCCATTTCTTGATAGGGTTTCACATTCGTGGAAAGATTACTGATCAATTGCTTTGCGGCTTCCGGCTGACCAGCTTTTGCATACCCAGCAGCAAGCATCCAACCCGCTACCGGTGGAAGCGGTGTGAGTTCTCGCAGGCGGTTCATAGATGCGAGGTCGGGCTCACCAGCCAATGCAAGTGTGTACAACCGATAAGCTTGATTTAATTCGCTACTTGAATACTCCTGATTTTTTCTCCAGGACTGCGCTTTATTTTTCTGGTATTTTTTCCATCGCTTAATCAAATCGTTAGGAACGAAATATCCTTTTGCTTCGGCTTCGGTTAAGAAATGACCGGCATATGTTGTTCCCCAGCTTTCAGAATCTTCACCGCCTGGCCAATATGAAAATCCGCCATCACGATTGACAAATGATTTCAACCGTTCAATCGCAGCACTTACATTTTTTTGAACAGAAGATTTTTCTCCATCGGTGAGTGACTTGATGTTGCTTAGATACAATTGAGGAAAGACAGAAGAGGTGGTCTGTTCAATACATCCGTAAGGATACTGAATCAAATATTTCAGCCGTTGACCTAAATTGACCGGCGGCAAACTTGAAATTTCCAATGAACCCGAATTTGTTCCTGGCATTCCAATGGGAGTAATTGATGCAGTCCAACTTTTTCCTGCTTCTAATGCAAAGTCTTGCGCTTTGCTTATTGATGGATTCGGATTTCTTATTTCAATTTCAATTACATCAGTTGATTTATAATTTCCAGATGTTGCCGTCACTTCTATTTTCGCAATTCCTGTAGCTCCTTTCACCGCCAAATCAAAATCGGTTGTGATATCGCCGATACCTGAGAAATTTACAGTACGGCTGGCTCCGTTAGGTAAACTCAAGGGTCCGCTTACTTTAATATTCACCGATGCATTCTTGATGTTCTTTTCATTCGCAAAAAGCGTAACGGGAAGTTTTACAATTTCTTCCGGCCCTAAAATTCTGGGCAAAGTTGCTAATACCATCAAAGGCTTACGCACGGGTGTTGCCTTTTCTGTTTTGCCATAAGCGCCTTCGTATCCTGCCACGAGCATTGTTTTCACGGAGCCGATGTATTGCGGCATGATGAATCTATGTTCTTTACTTCCTCCATCAAGTGTGAAGGGCCCGAAAAATTTCACTACGGCTTTAAAGCGGTTACTCTTCGAGTCGTCTTCCTTTCCTGCAAGTGTGCCATCGCCACCAATGGCCAGCAGTCTCTCGATCTTTCCGCCAAACGCGCCCATGACTTGATCATATAAATCCCACGTTTTTACACCAAGAGCTTCACGTGCATAAAAGCGACTCCACGCATCTGGTGTTTTAAAATGAGTAAGGTCGAGCAAGCCTTCATCTACCATGGCAAGTGTATATGTCATCTTGCGATTGGTTTGCTCCGAAACTTTGATGACAACTTCCTGCCCTGGTTCCAGCACATCAGGCATTGTTATGACGGGAGTCAAATGGGTTTTAGGATTTTCAACCTGAACAGGAATGACTCCATACAACCGGATGGGCAAATCGTTTGCTGTTTGTGCATGTGGTTGTAACATCGTCACGTTCACAAAAATGTTGGGAGTCATCTCTTCATTCACATCAAAAGCAAAAGTGTTGTCACCTTTTTTTGTTTCAAGCCAAAATGTTTCTATCACCCGACTTCCATTTTCGATACTTATTAATGCACGGCTCTGATCGCTGCCGGGAATCGTAAGAGTTGCTTTTTCGCCGATGTTGTATGAAGGCTTATCGCTAGAGAAGGATAACATTGTGGCACCGCTGCCTTCGTTGCGCGCACGTCCGGCCCAGCCCGGCCAATCGATGTAAATTATTTTTGCCGTGCTATGACCCGATACCGGATCGACAGCTTTAATTAAAAATCTTCCCCACTCCGGATATTTGATTTTGAAATTCCATGAACCCTTTCCATTTGAAGTATTTATCTTTCCAGATGCTATCGGTTCTGAATATTGGCCTGTCATATAGCTGACGCTGCCTTCGGAGGAAGCATCCCACCACCACCGCCAATTGATTTTATAAATGCTCACCTGAATATTGTCATGCGAAACCGGATTCCCGTTGGCGTCGATGGTAACAATTTCAACCTGATGATCTGTGTCGGTAAGTAACATACCGCGTGCCTTGTCGCCTTGTGGAACACGGATACCCGTGAACGAAGTGTAGGGGTAATACGGGATGCTGAAATTATCAATGCTAAAGTTGCCACTCTCCTCAAATGCTTTTCCACGGAAAATGGCGTTGAGCATGCCTGGTGCATCTGCTACTGATTCTAAAGTTGCGTTGACTTTGGCGCTGCCGTTGGCATCGGTGTATCCTTCAAAGATTGGCTTCGCTTCACTTGAAAAACTTTTGGTTGGGTCTTCAAATACAAAGTCTGGATAGCGTGCAAATTTTGTTTCGCCTTTGGTGAGCAATACTTCAAACTGTGCTTTCAGATTTTTGCCAGGTGCACCGTGCAGCCAATCAACTTGAAGATTGCCGGCAATGTTATTGTCTTGCGATGTGATTTTATCTACACCAAAATCCAACTTAATGCGCAAGCGATTAGGCTTCACAGTTTCAATGCGAATCGGTTGTGTAAATTCGGCTCCTCCCACTTTTACACGGCCCACCCAAAATCCTGTCGGAGCATCGGACGAAGTCGCTGTGGCAAAACTGTAAAATCCGTTTTCTGAAGATGAACGCACCAAGCGGTTTGTTACCTGGCCTTGCGGATTTTGCAATTCAAAAACTACAGGATGGTTGGCTGGCAGCAATTTTAGTTTATCTTCTAAAATAAAGCTGAGGTACAAAGAATCCCCTGGTCGCCACACACCTCGCTCGCCATACAAAAATCCCTTAAGCCCTTGTTTTATCTCCTCACCGCCTACATCAAAATTGCTGAGCGAAAGAGATTCTCCATCTTGTAATTTAAGATAGCCTCGCTGTTGTGCTGACTTAGCGATCAATGCAAAAGGATTTTTAGTTGAACTAATGATTGCTTTGCCATCACTGCCTGTCGATGCCTTGCCGATCAGTTGTTGTTGATAATCATACAACTCAAGTTGCACGCCCGACAAAGGCTTCGTTGTCTTAAGGTCGTTGGCAAGGATCAAGATATTGCCATCACTGCCGCTCTTAGCAATTAATCCCAGATCGGACGCAATCACATTTCGCTTGATGTTGCGAGAACCGGTATAGTAAGCAGAGTTACACGGGTTGTCACGCTCATTCCAGTCGTAGTCCTCTCCATAATAATAGCCGTCCTCGTACGAGTCCCAATAACTGTTTCCGTTTTCACCTTCTTCATCAAAATTTTCTTGTGCGAAAGCTGGTTTTGTTTCTTCATCGGCATTGTTGCCTTCGCAAACATAGGCCAAATAATTTTTCTTAAAACTGATGCGCACCTGGTAGATGGCACCGGGTTCTGAATTGATGAGTTGAGCAAGGTCTAACGTGAAACGATTCCACTTACCAAGATCAGTCACGCCAGAATTTTCCAGTGACACATTTTTTCTGAGAACCGGCTTACCCACTCGCCTGAGTTCCTGGCTGCCTTCGAAATCATTGACTTGTAAAAACTGTAAAATATTGTTTTCGAAGACTTTTACGATCTGTACATCTACCGATTTCAGATTTACAGCCTCAAAAGGTAAAATCAATCCGTCGCTGCTTGGCAAAATAGTCCCTTTGCCTGTGAAGCGTACGGCGGGCAACAATTGTTCGAAAGCCACATCAAATGTTGTGCCTGCAGGCATTTTATAATCGAGTGAATTGCGAATACCAGCCTCGACAACTAGTTGCCGGGAACCGGTCTGGCGCACAGGCGGGAACACGTGTACTTCATTATCCTTGATTTCAAAATCCAGATTGCCGGCTTCTGCTATCGAAATCATTCCTTCAAGATTTTGCTTTTCGTTGAGCGGATCTGAAAACTGGATTACCACGTGCTGGTTACTACCTTGTTCCACGCGCACATTGGTCACTTTAAAGTCACTGAGTGCGGGGATTTCAATTTCTTTTTCTTCGTGATGATCAACATCCAAACTTTTGCCACTTACAGAAAGATTGACTTTGCTGGCCTTATCTTTTCGCTGCACATCTTCTACTATAAATGAATGCTGTTTGCCTTCGGTAGTGTGAGCCCAGCTTATCTTTAGCGCGTTATTGTCTTGTTGTGCCGCAAGCATTTTTTCAACGGATGCGCTTTCAGCAAAATCGGCTGTGAAAATAGTGCCTTCTATTTTTTGCCTTGTCAATTCCGTCTTCACATAAGGTCTTACATTATCGATTGACAATTCAAAATTTTGAGGAATCACTTGAAAACTGTATTCGAAAGTGGCCAGATCTTTAGGCACTTCTAAAAGCTTTGAAAGAAAAAACGAAACTTGGTAAACCTGACCTGATTGCAAACGTCCGGATGGTCGAAACTCAACTGTGCGCCTGTCAAGCCAAAGTGTGATTCCTTTAATCGACGGACTAAAGTCAAAGAGTTTCGTAGCAGCCTCACCAATAGCCGAAGAGTCGATGGCTTCTTTTGCCAGTACGATACGGATAACTGAGCCGGAATTGACTGACAAGGAAGTGTATGAAGAAATATATTCGCCAAAAGCCGGATTGATTGAGGAGTATTGTGCCTTGGAGCTTTTGCCCATTGTAAAATAAAAAACAACCGAAGCGACAACAGCCAGACCTATGCCAATGACGCTTGCTCTTTTCATGGTGAAAATTTTCATAACAGAGTGATTTTTTGGGAATGAAATATCGTCAATTCGTGGGAGAAATACCCGTGAACTTAGCTTATGACGATTTATATGTCAAAGTGGACCGAAAGACTTATCAGATAAAGTTAACGCTTGGTTTATTTCTTCAAATCTCCATACACAATTGCGCCTTGCGTAATCAAATAAATGGCTGCGATATAAGTTGTCATCACCAAAATGCCTGCCTGAGGAATCAGTTGCGAAAATTTGTTGATGGCAAGCAGCGAGTCTGACAGCATAAAAGAAGTTGCTCCACTCACGATTAGCCAAAAGCTTTTGCCTGAAGTTCTTCCATACCTGAAAATAGATTGTAGCACCATCATGGTTAATACAAAAGCGTAAATCATCACAGGGACTTTCAGTCCGCCCAGACTGGGATATAATATAGTAATGAGACCGGTGCCAGCCAGCAGTACCGGAAATGAAAGCCGTGCACGCTGCGGCCCATTTAATCCAACAGCAGTGGAACGCATTTGCCGATAGGATAGAATAAAAAAACAATGTGCTACAAGAAAAGAACCAAGGCCGGCCATGAAATATAGCTCGTGAAGATGATCAAATAACAAGAATACGTCACCGGCCCAACAGAAACTCAGCGCTAGAAGGAAAAATCTGCTCGGTGAAGAAACGCTTTGCTGATAGTAAACGCCAAGAAATATCACCAGCAAAGGCTTTGCTAAGATGTGCAAAGTCGGTAAACCGAAAACCTGTGAAACAATTTCCAATACTGCTGTAGCGAAGAACAGAAACTGAAACAATTTTGCCATGGACTGAAATTTGTTTGCCAAGGTACATTCAATATTTATTATCGTAAACAAATGTCTTTTTATAGATATTTGTCAAAAATTAATTCTTGGCAAGCAAAGTTTTAATAATTGATGATGAAGCTAACCTGCGCGGCTTGTTGGCCCGGGTTATTCAGCTAGAAGGTTATTTAGTAACCGAGGCCGACAATGGGAAGAACGGGTGGAAGCTTTTAGAACAGGAAACATTTCAAGTGATCATCACCGATGTTAAGTTGCCAGATACCAACGGGGTAGACCTGACGGCAAAAATAAAATCTTCATTCCCATCAACGGAAATAATTGTTATCACGGCATATGGCACTATTCAGGACGGTGTAAAGGCTATAAAAAATGGAGCCTTTGATTACCTGACCAAGGGCGATCAGCAGAGTAAAATCATTCCGCTATTAAGTAAGGCGAACGAGAAGGCGTTGCTCCAGCAGAAAGTAAGTGATCTTGAAAAGAGACTAACGAAAAAATTCGGATTCGATCAGATCACCGGCACCTCGCGTTCGATGGTTCATGCCATCGACCTGGCAAAGAAAGTAGCACCTACAGATACTACGGTCTTGATTTTGGGGGAGACTGGTGTGGGGAAAGAAGTTTTTGCGGAAGCTATTCACTACGAAAGCCCGCGAAGAGCGAAGCCTTTGGTAGCACTTAATTGCAGCGCTTTCGCCAAAGACCTTTTGGAGAGTGAATTGTTTGGTCATGCCGAGGGATCATTCACCGGAGCAACTAAAGCGAAAAGAGGATTGCTCGAAGAAGCCCATGAAGGAACTTTGTTTCTCGATGAAATCGGTGAGATGAATATTGACTTGCAGGCAAAAATATTGCGCGTGCTGGAGACAGGAGAGTTCTACAGAGTAGGGGAATCG
Organism: Bacteroidota bacterium; assembly: GCA_013285945.1. Taxonomy (GTDB): domain Bacteria; phylum Bacteroidota; class Bacteroidia; order Cytophagales; family Cyclobacteriaceae; genus ELB16-189. The sequence continues at coordinate 31,363 of JABDGP010000033.1, forward strand.
AAACCAAGAAAAATAAATATCCGGTTGATAGCCGCTACTAATCGAAATCTGGAACAAGAAATCAAGAACGGAAAGTTTCGCGAAGATTTGTTTTATCGCCTTTCGGTTTTCACTATTCACATTCCTCCGTTGCGAGAAAGACCAGAAGATATTGCGATGCTGGTTGATCACTTCATTCAATCATTTTCAGCAAAGACCAACAAGCAAGTGACAGGAGCGGAGGAGAATTTTCTAAAGGCAATGAAGATGCACCCTTGGAAAGGAAATATTCGTGAGCTGAAAAATGTAATTGAACGCTGCGTGATATTGGCAGAAGAAAATAAACTAAGTATTGATCTTCTTCCTTTTGACTTCAACATAAATTCAGACCCTGCTATTTTTGACTTAGCTGTTGTTGAAAAAAATCATATTCAGAAAGTGCTGCGGCATACTCAGGGAAACAAGACGGAGGCAGCCCGCTTACTGAATATCGGGTTGACAACGCTGTACAGAAAAATACAAGATTATGGTATTGTCACTCAATGACTACGCGTGTGCCTGAAGCAGTGAAAATGAAAATAAACTTCCTTTCCCCATTTCGCTTCTAACAGATACGGTACCTCGCTGCGCTTCAATAAACTCTTTACAAATGGACAGACCTAGGCCTGTTCCTTTCTTGGGGTCTGATCCGGGCACACGATAAAACCTGTCGAATATTTTCTCAAGATGCTTTGGCTCAATGCCGATACCCGAATCTTTTACACTAAACCTGACCTGCTCATTTTCGGGTACGCATTCTATTGATACATCTCCGTTTTCGGGACTGTGACGAATGGCGTTCGTAAGGAAATTGATCAATACCCAAATCGTTTTGTCTTTGTCTGCCTGGACCTGCGGCAATTTTTCAGGTACGTTCATTTCCATTCGTATGTGCCGCTGCTCTGCTTGAAATTTTACTGCCTCGCAGGCCTGTTCAACGATGTCCTTAGGGCTTATCGAACCTAAATTTAATTTGATGTTTCCGGTTTCTACCTGAGCCATGTCGAGTAGCTCCCCTGTGATCTTTATCAACCGCTGAGTTTCGTCTGTTAGTGTACTTACAATTCGCGATTGTTCATCATTCAAATTGCCAACACGTGAATCTTGCAAAAGCTTAGCACCCATTTGAAGTGAAGCTATCGGAGTTTTCAATTCATGCGATATTGTGGCAATGAAGTTGGTCTTGGCCAGATCCAACTCTTTGAAGGGCGTAATATTCTTCAACATGATCACCGTGCCGATAGGTACTGGTTTTTTCTCGCCGGTGTTGGTAATTGAGATAGGAATGATTTCTCGAGTGAAATAACTTTCCTTTCCGTGGGCAAATATTTTTATAGGCTTAGCCGGATTCTCCAAATTACCGCCCGTAAGTGTCCCGTTATTGTTACTTACAATGTCTTGAATAAGTCTTCTTAATAAATCATTTGTTACGGCTATATCGGGTGCGTAATGACCCACAAGTTCTTCTTCTTTTTTGTTGAGTAGTTCAATGGCTTCGGTGTTGGCAAAAATGATATGACGTTTATCGTCAAGGCCAATCACCGGATCGTGCATCCGGTTGATGATTGTTTCAATTCTCTTTTTCTCAAAAAGCAAATTGGCCAGGTTGCTGTGTTCATATTCATCCATCTTTTCGGCCATACTGTTGAAAGCTTTTGCAAGCTCTTCGAATTCATCACTTCGGTTGAATTGCAATCGCTCCTCGTAGTTACGATTTGCAATTGCTTTTATACTAGCGGTGAGTTGCGCAATCGGATTGGCGATGTAGCCGGGGAAATTAACTATGAATGAAAATGAAATTAGGAAGCAAATTGTCACGATCACGATTACATAAAGTGTTGCCTGATGAGCGGTTTCATCGGCAATGGCGTTTTTGCGAATAATCGCTTTAAGATTTAAGTCGGTGATATGAAAAATACAATGCCGGATTTCTAATGCAACTGAATCACTATAAAGCTTATTTAATTCATTCACTAAATTTCCAAGCCTAACGGTTTCTTCCATCTCACCAATCTCGGTCACGTTGCCTTCCTGGGCTTTTAAATTCTTTTTTAAGCGAAGCATCGAAGTTGAATCCTTAGGTATCGAATCCAAAGCTCCGATCATTCCTTGCATGTACTCTATCGATTCGTAGTTGGCTTTAATAATATTCTTAGCATCATCAGAGATTTCGCGCAAATAGTAAATGCTGATACCACCCACAATCAAAATGACTGTAAACAAAAAGAAGAGGCCAAGCGATATTTTGGTTTTAATATTCATGAAAGAATAATAAGATCAATATCAGAAGTGGAGAGCTTGTTTAGTAATTGACTGAATAAATTGGTTCGTAAAATAATACGCCACAACCGAAAATGAGGCTTGCCCACACAGACAGTGGTAATATGTTTTTCTTCCGCCACTTTTACTATTGACTCGGTTATGTGCTTGCTTTTTATTTGAACTACCTCAGCCCCCAACTCAGTGGCGGTTTTAAAATTATTAATTAAATGCCGCTGTCTTGCCAAGCCGATATGATTTTCATCCTCATCGGGAATTTGTACGTAAAGTAAATACCATTTTGACTGATAATAGCTTGCGAGCCGTGCTGTTTTGCGAATAACGATTCGAGCAGTTTTTTCATTGCTGCTGATGCATGCAAGGAACCGCTCAGGCCGATGTTGATTACTCGGCACCTGACTTTCAACTTTTCGCTCTACTAATGCAGCAACTTCTTTCAGAGCCAGCTCACGTAATTGCAGAATCTTTTCAGGTTGGAAAAAATTACGCAAAGCAGTTTCGACTTTGACTGCTTCATAGATTTTTCCATCCTTAAGGCGTGCTATCAATTCATCTACAGTAAGGTCGATGTTGACAACCTCGTCGGCTTGTTGCAGCACGCGATCCGGAATTCGCTCCTGCACTTCAATGCCGGTGATTTGTTTCATTTCGTCATTGAGGCTTTCCAGATGCTGGATGTTGAGTGCACTGATCACGTTAATGCCGGCATCCAGAATTTCAGACACGTCCATCCAGCGTTTCTCGTTTTTGCTTCCTTCCACGTTGGTGTGGGCAAGTTCATCTACAATCACAACCTCGGGATGGGTATTGAGAATAGCCTGTACGTCCATCTCTTCGAGTTCTTTTCCTTTATAAAAAATTCCTCGCCGGGCAATGATCGGCAGACCCGCAACCAGCGCTTCAGTTTCCTGGCGCTGGTGCGTTTCAATAAACCCGATTTGCACATCAATACCGTTCTTGAGCAAGCTGTGAGCTTCCTGTAGCATGCGGTAGGTTTTCCCCACGCCCGCACTCATGCCTATATACACTTTAAATTTTCCCCGCCTCGACTTTTTGATCAGGTCTAAAAAATACTGTACCGATTGATCTTTGACGGAGTCCATAGCTACTTCTCAGAATCTTGGTAAAATTTCGGAACGAATTTCATGATTTCATTTTTAACATGGATCATTTATTAGATTCTAAAAAGCATTACAAAGATTATACGGTCTTCCAAATGAGCCAGATCTGGTGCCCAGTTGGGATAGGGAGTGCCGGGACCGAAAGCTGTTGTAGTATATCCCGTCGGAGAAGTTACTCCACCGTGGCCGGCAAAATAAGGAACGCTCGCATAGCGATGCACATATTCAATCCTCCATGTAAGACTTTGATTTGGCATCCAATCAAAATTGGTAGAATAATCAAATCCGCTAAACTGACTTCCAGGACTTGTATCAAATGGATGGGTGCCTTCGGTTTGAGTTGGGTTATTAGGATTGGGTAGCGGGCTTGCATCACCTGTCGGGTAAAGCACCAAGTATCTTCCGGGGTTGTTGATAAAGCCACCGCCAACGGTCCAGGCAAATTTATTTTGATTGAACCAAACTCTATTATATAGCATGCCACTGAAGAAATACTGTGCAGGACCTTTCACTGGATCGCTGTGAAAACCATTTACGCCACCTCCTTTTTTCGAATCCTACATCCATCGTCAGTGAAAATGCAACCTTCGAAATTCCCTTCGACTCTGGTTGATCGTAGTACTTCACAAGCAAGCTGTTATCAGAGTGCACGCGTTTTCTCGCCGGTATTCCTCCGGTGTCAGTTCCGTAGTAGTCGTTAGTAAGAAGTTTTACATTACTGCTTGGTATCCACGTGATGTTACCACCGAGGCCAGGCATGTTATTATATTTGGCATAACTCTGCCAGCCGTTGATAATCCACGGTTCGATTTTTAAATGCTTGGTTGGGAAAATCTGAATACGTACGCCATTGAAAAACCACGGAGTGTTGTCGGAAGTGTATGATGCCTGATATTCCCAGTTCTCTACCTGATAATACGAGTTGAG
>JABDGP010000034.1:0-7579 GCA_013285945.1 Bacteroidota bacterium
TAGTCCATCACAAACATGTGATCGGAGGTGTACTTGCCGAAAGGGATATTGTTAAAGTCGATGTCTTTCAGTTTCGAATTTTTCGTCTTCGTAATTTTAATATCCATGACAATTTCTTTTGTTCAGAGTGTAGCGATGAAAATGGTCTTTAAATTCTGCCTGCATTTTTCAATTAGCTACCGCTTTTCCACAAACGGTCGCATTCTCCTGGTCTATTTGAAGATGTTACTTTCTGCAGCCATCTTTTTATACTCCGGAAGTATCTTTTCATAAAGGGCTTCGTCAACCTTTTTCAATGAATTCATTAATCCGCCTATACCGGAGTCCTTCAGACTTACGCGTTGTTTCCTGATGTCTTCCATTTTTCTTGCGGATTGTTCCTTCCAGTTTGATCAATTCTCTTTCGGTCATCGTACTTTAATTTTTGAAATGTAAAGATAATCTTAGTTGCGATCTGATTTTACCGAAAGGTTGGCAGCAATGGTGTGCTTAGCTGGAACGATTGCGATGTTTATGTCTAAAGGGGGTAAGATAAGGTGACTGGCTAGTCTCATTTATAATTAATCGCGTTAGTCTATCGGCAGAGCCACTTGTAAAAAGCGCCCTAAATTTTGAGTGTCGGTATTGTATATACTATTTATCCTTTGTTATTTTTATATCGTCTAAGGTCAAACGCTTAATCTCATATACTATGAATACAATTCACAGTTGGCCGTTAAAAATTGTAAGTTCAATCTTTCTATTAGCATTGAATTTGCTTGCAACTCCTGTCATGATTGGGTTTGGTGTACTAATTTCCCTGATTATCGGTGGCATTACGCTGGCAGTGATTGTCATCGTATTTCCCTTTCAGGAGATTTTCAGGAGGATTAATTTAATGCGAGCTCACGGATGATTTGATTCGTCCGAATGAAGACTTGGTTGAGTCAAGCATTTCATGAATCTTAAATCATAGATTCTACTTAACTCGATTTTCCTTTTCTGCTATCCACAGCACTTACCTCATTAATCATTTTACCCCAACCTGGGTGTTAGATGGAAGTGCGCTTATAACCAACTTTGACTCAAAGATTGGACGGCCTGCACCAGCCTGATCTGAGTTAAACCTAAACCAAATTGATCATGAAAAAGTCTTTAGCTATCTGCTTCTCATTGGGGTTTGCAATTAGTGGCTGGGCGCAAAGTCTGGCAGAGACAAATAAGGTTACACCCGACGGATCTGCTCAGGGTGTGAAAGTTGGAACAACAAACAAAACCGTTATGGATGAAGCTGAACAAAAACTGACTCTTGCCGAACAGAAGGCCAAAGAATTATTTGCTATGGTAGAGCAACGGGGACTAATCGTTGCGGGGAAATCTGAAAGTGAGCTAAACGCGGAGGTGATTAAACTTGCCAAAGATGCCTTTGGTATTGAAAATTTCTGGCATAAGAAAATTGTGAGGGCTGGTGTTAACACACTTCAGCCTTACAGCGGAAATCCTCCAGACCGTGTTATTCAAAAAGATGATATAGTAATATTGGATTTCGGTCCAATCTTCGAAGGATGGGAAGCTGATGTGGCAAGAACCTATGTACTCGGCAATGATCCCTTGAAGCTGAAAATTAAAAAAGATGTAGAAGATGCCTGGGTTGAAGCGAAAGCATGGTATGGCAAGCAGACAAGCCTGACTGGCGCTGACTTCTTTACCTATTTGACGGAACTTGCCAGGCGGCCACATCGTAGGTCGTTATCCTCACGAGCAACCCGATAAGAAGGGTGATTTAGGTTTGGATGTACACCCCGATAATCACAGCAGCATATTGCTTTTAGACAAGCACGGAAACAAAAGGCACTGGATTTTGGAAATGCATTTTATTGACAAGACAAATGGTATCGGAGGCTACACGGAGCAGTTGGTGAATTAATATTCCCAGTCTATCCTTAACACTTCAAAAATCCTAATTCTTATTTCCTTATTTCGATCATTGGATTTCTTTCACTAACCCTTGAGAACAGGGCATAATTAAAATTTATGGACGTGAAGAAATGCAATGTTTAGAAGAGCGAGGACCAAACTGGCCACTCCCAGGTTGAATCGGAATTCCACTCCTTTTGGGTAAACAGATCCAACCAGTGATGTTATGAGCAATACAATCGGGCCGAAGATGAAATTGCCATAAATAGAAATCTCGACTGAGGCGGTGTTGTTTACTTTGTCTGTTATTTTATAAGGCACGCCAAAGATTCTTGTACGCGAAATAGTAAGCAACTGACCCTTCAATTTTCGCATCGCTTTTTTCGAAACATTAATAACACTTCCGTCACTCAGCTCTATTTGGCGTGTGCCTCCATTGGAAATAGCATATCCAACGATTTTTACATCATGCTGCGTTTTGGGAAGTATGAAATCTGAAACAAAGATTACAGAAAAGATAAAGCAAACCCTCGAAGCAATTACAGAATAATCCACATACCTGGCCATCATTGCTAAAATTTCCTCGTAAGGAGTAGGTTTTCTTGGGGTTGAAGTCCTCAGCCATGGGCGGTAGCCCGGGTCGCGATGATAAGAGTATGAGTGTTGAGGTTCTTGAGTAGCTTCTTCTCCCGAGTCTTCCCGGGTTATTAATTCTTCATTAGCCATGACGAGTTTTTTAGGTGCTATTGCATCGACCCTCGCGAAAACGGCTACACTGTTAAAATAACTCTTTATTCAGCTAATTATTGTTCGATTTGGAAGAACACCTTACTTAAATTATCGCCGGCTTTCCACGAGCATCAACTCCGGCCAGTGAGGAAGCCCCGTGGCGCGCGCGTCTCACCAGCGACAGACCGCCAAAGTGAATGCAGCAAGATTTTTGATCCTCGTAATTCTTAACTCCCCATTCCTTATTCTTTAGTTATTCAATATATTCTTTGGGTGAAATATCCTGAACGTTGTTCCCTGATCGGGAATACTTTCTGCTTCGATCCTCGCATTGAGCTTTTCGATTTGTTGTTTTACTATAAATAAGCCAAGGCCCTTGCCGGGTGTATGCGGATGAAAGCGTTTATAAAGTTTGAAGAGATCAGTCTGATGTTTCAACAGATCTATACCAAGTCCATTATCTGAAACTTCAAGAACAACGTGTTCTTCAGTGAGACGAGATGAGATATGAACGAGGGGTTTTCTGACAGGCGAACGATATTTGATTGCATTGCTGATCAGGTTAAATAGAATGCTGTTGACGTATGCCTTGATGGAAACGAGACTAGGCCATACAAAGTCAGTGCTAATGGTGACTTCATTTGAAATGACAAATGTATTGAGCAACTGCATAATCAGGTCTATCTCGACCTGAAGAGAAACACTTTCCAAGGCAGTAAAATTGTCCTGACGGATGTCGATAATTTTGCCCAGGTCGTGAATGATCGTGTCCAGTGAGCTTGTTGACTTTTCAAAAAGACCGATGATGTGTGCCCTTTCATCATCCGTCTTGGATAAGCGGTAAAGATTCATCAGCCCGTGCATGCTCGCTACAGGAGCTCTTAGATTGTGAGACACTGTAAATGAGAACTGCTGCAGCTCGCTGTTTTGGTTGATCAATTGCTGATTCGTTTGTAGCAAATCAAAATTCCTTTCGTCCAGCGATTGTTCGAGAAGGTGGTTCTTTTCCTCGAGCTCCTTTTTTTGTCGCTCGATCTCAGTATTGGCCAGCATTATACTTTCCTGACTTTGAAGCAGCTCTTCGCTTTGCGATTGGATTTCCTCGTTCTGTACTTCTATGTTTTTGTTAAGCTCATAAAGTTCTTTGTTGAACATCTGAAGCTCTACATTTTTCTTATTCAGCCGACCAATCAGTTTTTCATTCTTGTCTTCAAAAAATTCAAACAGATCCTTAAAGAAAGCGATGCTTCCCGAGAGAAATAAAAACATGAGCAGTATCACCACATTGGCGCCTACAAACCGAAAAATGGTGTACGGAGTTTGCTGAAATGAACCACTGAAACGATAAAAGCAAAAGTCGAAGAAGATCAGTATTAGAACGTTGATCGCCAATCCGAAGAACATAGCCTTTCTTTCACGCAAGGAAAAGATAAGCAGTGGAACAATAGAACTTGTAATGAGGATACAATACACATCTGCGCTTCGAAAATAGTTGTACCGGCCGATCATGCCAATTCTCGGAAGGAAGACAGCTACCAGAACAGCAAGCGGTATAATCACAGACATGATACTGCGCGAAAGGTTGTAAGCGTGGAAGTAGTTTAATACGATCACACTGAACAGCACTGCAATAGTGCCAAGGCCAACCAGCACTACTGTTGTGATTCCGTTATTAAAAGCGAGATAGCTGATAAGAATAAAGAAAAGAAAAGCGATGATCAGGGCGATCGCGTTTGTCAATTGAATTGAGCGTACCCTTGACCACGACCCTGCATCATCTGCGCCACTATAGACAATTCGTTTTAGTAATGAATTCAAGCGAGGTACAATTTCTACGGTTCAATCTTATAGAATACAAGCTCGAAAAAAGTAAAACAAGTAGAGCAGTTCTTACATCTGTGGTTATTTAATGCTTTTATAATGAATGAGACGAATTGGCTTTTGCAAACTACTTGCATGAATTTTCGATGAACGCATTATATAGCCGCTAAAGGGACACATTTGGAATTCAATCTGGTACAAAAGGAAAGGGGTCCAAATAGATTTGCAACATAATTACCAAAGATTGAAAGATTCGTCCTACGAATAGGGATAGAAATCAATTTAATTTTGAATTTTAGATTAGGCCAATTATTAGACAGGACTATCCCCGGAGTAGGCGACTCGGGGATTTTCTTTTTGCTCCTGAATTTAAGAGTTGGCGAATTTGAGAATCATCATGGTATCTCTTTTCGGCCATTGGTTAGCTTATATTTTCATCGGTGCTATCTGATCATTATTTTGTTCCTGGTTTGAGTGATTTTTAAGAAGAGGTAGTTCTTAAAAAGCATTAGTACAAACGCCAAGATTGGTTCGGGGTGGTGACGACAGCCGCTTTCGGCAAAACGATCCATTCATTGGTGTTAATTAGTCTTCAATCGAGTTCAACCGGTCTTCGGTTGATGTTAACCAGTCACCGGTCAATGTTAACCAGGCATGGGTCAGGGTTCACCGGCCAGCGGTCAGTGTTGACCGGACATGGGTCAGGTTCAACCAGCCATCGGTTGGCATTAACCAGGCTTCGGTCTAGTTTAATCAGTCTTCGGTCAGGTTTAACCGGGCATCGGTCAGGTTCAACCGGCCTTCGGTTGGGCTCAACCAGTCACCGGTTGGCCTTACCCAATGCCCAATAACGCCCAAAAAAGCCTTTTTGCCATTCTTAGTCCTTGCAATGGACGAATTTGAATAGCCTTTGGAGAAATCTTGTCCTGTTAAGAAGCCTCAATAGGCAAAAAGGTATCGACTACCTCATACATTCCCATCTCAAACTTGGCAATCTCAAGCGCCTGTTCTAAAAAAGGTGAGGCAGATGAATTTTTACGCATGTTTTGATAGTCCTCAATGCTTTTCCATTGGGCATACATGGTGACCTTCGTCCCGTCAATACTGCGGTGAAGACTTGAAGAGACAAAACCTTTTATTTTCCTCACGCTGCTCTCAGTCGCTAAGGTCAATAAGTCGACAAGTTTCTGTTGGTTTACGGGATCTACAGTGAAGACATTGATCAGTGTCAGAAAGTTGTCGTGTTTATTGATTTTTGTCATACAGCTGGAGTGTTTTCAAGGTTCAAGTATCACCTTCAGGCAATTGTCTTTTTTGTTGGCGAAAATATCATAACCCATCACTCCCTTTGACAATGGCATACGGTGAGTGACGATACTGGTAAATGGATACTTCTTTCGCTGAATCAATGGTACAACTGTTGACATCATCGCCCTGGCAGGACAACGCCCTGTAACCAGAGTTAAATTTTTATCATAAGCCTGCACCGGCGAAAACGGAAAATGTTTGTCGGAACAAACACCCACACTTGAAATAATTCCGCCTGGCCGCACCAGATTAAATGACAGCTGAAAACTAAACTCATTGCCAATCGCCTCCATAACAGCATCAGCACCTCGTCCTTGCGAAGCCTCTTTAATGATTTCTAATGGGTCAGTGCTCGAAACATTGATCGGAGTTGCTCCAAATTGTTGGGCAATGCGTAGCCTCGACTCCTCTTTATCAATGGCGAAAATTTTTTCGGCCCCGTACTCCAAAGCACCAGCGATAGCCATCAGGCCAACAGGCCCGCATCCAACTATGGCATAGACTCCTCCCGGTTTGATTTGTGCTTGCTTTGCGCTATAGAAGCCGGTGGAAATAATATCTCCGGCGAGCACACCTTCTTCCATCGAAACATTGTCAGGTAACTTCACCAGCGTAGAGTCTGCGAGAGGTACGCGAACATATTCTGCCTGACCTCCATGGAGGCCCTTGCCTTTTTCCACCCATCCAAAAAGCTGACTTTCAACACATCGGCTTGTCAATCCGATCTTGCAATAAAAACACATGCCACAACTCACCGAGAAAGGAGATATTACCGCATCGCCAATCACAAAAGTCCTTACCTCTTTTCCAACTTCTACTACTTCTCCTCCAAATTCGTGACCCATGCAGGTGTGTTGGTCTATACCTTTCTCCCTTCCATAATAAACATGGAGATCGGAGCCACAAATAGCACAGCAACGAACTTTTACAATGACATCTGTAGGATTGACAATACCCGGGTCATCCGTTTTTTCGTAAGTGATTCTTTCGATTCCATTAAATGTAAGTGCATTCATTGAAGTATAACTTGTATTACGAAACTACATTAAAATGCAGCTTGATATAAACTAACGATAAAGAAATTTGACTTCGCGCCGTGCGAATCCCCCGAGCGGAGTGATTCGATTATCATAGGTGTGACAATACCAACATTGCGGAAAATAGATTTATTTCAACCGCTGCTGACAACGTCTTATCGGCAAAAATGGCTCTTCAAATCCGGATCGGGTTTTCGCCATTGTCATTGTTTTATCAAATACGTAAAAGTTAGTAACCCACAGGTTCGGGATTAAACCAAATTCAAATCTTATGGAATTGTTAACAGTCTTATTAGTCGGTGGTGTAGCTGGTTGGCTTGGCAGTATGATTTACAACGGCAGCGGGCTTGGCCTGTTTGGCGACATCATTGTTGGTCTGCTCGGAGGATGGCTGGGCTATTGGTTATTTGGTCAATTCGGCATCTCACTCGGTCGTGGTTTGCTCGGCTATATTTTCACAAGCGCAATCGGGGCCATCATTATTCTGTTCTTGGTGCGGGTGATTTCTAAGAAGAGGTGATGTGTGGTGAGGGATAGGTTCAGGTCGGTGACAACACCGACCTTAGGCAAACATTGTTAGCAGTCTTATTAGTCGGTGGTGTAGCCGGTTGGCTAGGCAGTATGATTTACAAAGGCAGCGGGCTAGGCCTGTTTGGCGACATCATAGTTGGCCTGCTTGGCGGATGGCTGGGCTATTGGTTGTTTGATCGTCTGGGCATCTCTCTCGGCCATGGTTTACTGGGCTATATTTTCACAAGCGCTATCGGGGCGATCATTATTCTGTTTCT